>JADMKJ010000171.1 GCA_015478855.1 Proteiniphilum sp. | reverse complement strand
CAACGGCATAACCCAAGCAAGCTTAGCGTCTGCTCATTGCTTAACGGAATAGTTCCATACACCACAAAGAAAAAAGATTATAAACGCATGAAAACCATACACTATTTTTGCCTCATTACATTAGTTATTCTCACTATGAGTAACTCATGTGAAAAGAGTGATCCGATATCAAAAGATCCTGTCTCGTCAGAACAAGAGAGTGAGACAACCAGCTTTCGCCAGCCACTGGCGGGCAGTGATGAGCTGGGCCGCCTACTCCCGCTGCATGATGAGGTAGGTGACATTAAAAAAAACCGGAACGTCGGGATCTTCTACTTCCTCTGGCAGGGAGATGTAGCATCAAAGACCTCAGAAAGAAAATGGGACCTCAGCAAAATCATCCCCAGCCATCCGGAGGTATTGGAAGATGGGGATCATGAAAACTGGGGCTCACGGGAAAGAGGTCGCTATTACTTCTGGGGGGAGCCCATCTATGGCTATTACAGAGGCGATGACTACTGGGTCCACCTGAGAAATATGCAGCTGCTCACCGAAGCACAGGTCGACTTTCTGGTGATCGATGCCACCAATGCACTGATCTATGAAGAGCAATCGAAGGCACTGATGAAAGCCATCCGTACCCTTCAAAAGCAGGGGCTGAAGCCGCCAAAGATGGTCTACTATACCAATACCGCGTCGGGTAAATCGATGCAGATGATCTACGACACCTACTACCGTCATGGAGCACCTACCCGGTACCCTGAAACCTGGTTTTATCTCGATGGGAAGCCGCTGATTGTAGGGAGGACCAAAGAGGCAGAAGGAAGCAATTATCAATCATTTTTCACTTTCAGGGAATCCCAATGGCCCAATGAGCCCAACCAGGAGAACGGATGGCCCTGGATTGACTTTGTCCGTCCTCAGCATGTCTACAGTAACCTGAATGGGGAAAGAGAGATCATCAACGTGTCGGTATCACAACACCCTAATCCGGCAGCGGGTATGGGAGGGTCAGCCTTCTATGGGAACAATGACAACTGGGGGCGCAGCTTCAGAAACGGACAGATGGGGAATCCCGAGACAGATATGCTCCGGGGATATAACTTCCAGGAACAGTGGGATCATGCCCTGGCACAGGATCTGCCCTTTATCTTTATCACCGGATGGAACGAGTGGATAGCCGGCAGATGGGGCAGTACCGACGGCAACCCTGAGCACTCCTATTTCTGTGATCAGGCGAGTCCGGAATACAGCAGGGACATTGAGCCTACCATGACAGCCGGATTGAAGGACAACTACTACATGCAGATGGTGGCAAATATACGCAGATACAAGGGTATGAATGCTGTCCTGAAAGCAGACAAAGAAAACAGCATCAATGTATGGAACGACTGGGAAGGGGTGAAGCCGGTCTACACCGATTACCAGGGTGACACAGAAAAAAGAGATCATCCGGGCGCTGTGCTTGTACCTCAGAACCACTATCTCAATACTACCGGAAGGAATGACCTGGTGACGATGAAGGTAGCAAGAGATAAGAAGGATATCTTTTTCCTGGCAGAAACGGCTGGCCCGCTCATCCAGGGTGATGATGAGACATGGATGAGACTCTATATCAATAACGACAGGAATCACACCACCGGTTGGATGGGTTATGATTTAAGAATCAATGGTGGTAAGGATCTCCAGAGATTTAGTGCCGGGAAGTGGGAAACCACCAGCCAGGTGAGTGTGCGGAGTGAAGCCAACAGGTTGATGTACAGCTTCCCGCTTTCTTTGCTTTCAGCTGAGTCAGACGGACTCAATCTTGAGTTCAAATGGAGTGACAACATGCAACAGGAGGATCCCATGGATTGGTACATCAATGGGGATGTTGCACCGGAAGGACGTTTGAATTACATCTATCAGACAAAGTAACGTTACGCAACCAGCATAATCAAAAGCATATGTTTATATGGCATCATCTTTCACTCTTGTGCTTCTCACTGCTCACATGTAGCATCATACGGGCAGGGACAACCTCTCTGCCAGACAGCGACACATCAAAGCAAAAGGAGAGTATACGCGTTGTACAACCATTGGCTGGTGCAGATGAACTGGGGAGGGTGCTTCCCGAATACGATGAGGTGGGGTTTTTCAAGGACAGAAGGGTAGGCATCTTCTATTTCCTATGGCAGGGCGACGATGCGTCAAAAGTATCAGAACAGAAATGGGATCTCAATGAGATCATCCCCAATCATCCTGAAGTGCTCGAAGATGGGGATCATGAAAATTGGGGATCACCGCAAAGAGGACGTTTTTATTACTGGGGCAAACCAATCTACGGTTACTACAGAGGTGATGACGAATGGGTACATCTGCGGAACATGCAATTGCTGACCGATGCCCAGGTCGATTTTCTGGTGATTGATGCCACCAATGCACTGATCTATGAATCACAAACAGATGCACTGATGCGAGCGTTGCGGACCCTACAGGAACAGGGGGAAAATCCACCCAGGATAGTCTATTATACCAACACCCAATCAGGGGTCAGAATGCAGCAGATCTATGATGCTTTCTACCGGCCGGGGGCTCCCCTGCGTAATCCGAAGACATGGTTCTATATTGATGGGAAACCGTTGATCATCGGAAGAACGAACGAGACCATCGGGAAAGAGTATGAGACCTTCTTCAGCTATCGCGAATCCCAATGGCCCAATGAACCCATGCAGGAGAACGGCTGGCCCTGGATAGATTTTGTCCGGCCACAGCAGGTATATAAAAACCGGAATGGTGAGAGGGAGATCATCAACGTATCAGTAGCGCAACATCCCAATCATATAGCAGGGATGGGAGGGTCGGCCTTCTATGGGAACAATGACAACTGGGGACGCAGTTACAGAAACGGCAGACATGGGAATCCGGCAGTTGACATTCACCATGGCTACAACTTTCAGGAACAATGGGATCATGCCCTCCTGCAGGATCCACCTTTTATATTTATTACCGGATGGAACGAGTGGGTCGCCGGCAGATGGGGCAGTACGGATGACAATCCCGAACACTCCTATTTCTGTGACCAGGCGAGTCCGGAATACAGCAGGGACATTGAGCCGACCCTGACTGCAGGATTGAAGGACAACTACTACATGCAGATGGTGGGCAACATCCGCAGATACAAGGGGATGAGCTCTCTATACAAAACCAGCAAACAACAGAAGATTACCAGTTGGCACGATTGGGATAAAGTTACGCCTATCTATAGCGATTACAAGGGGGATACAGGCGTAAGAGATCATCCGGGAGCTGTATTGGATCCTGCCATCCGCTATATCAACAAAACCGGACGCAACGATTTTGTCACCTTAAAGGTGGCAAGAGACAACACCGAGATCTTCTTCCTTGCAGAAACAGCAGAGGTGATCATACCCGGTGATGATCAGACATGGATGAGGCTTTATATCAACAACGACAGAGATCACACCACCGGATGGATGGGTTATGACTTACGCATCAACAGTGGCAGTGAGTTACAAGAATATGTTGCGGGTAAGTGGGACACCATCAGCAAGGTGAGGGTGAGAAGAGAAGGCAACAAGCTGATGTACAGCTTCCCGCTGGCACTGCTCCCGGGAGAAGACAGAGGCCTCGATTTTGAGTTTAAGTGGAGTGACAACATGCAACAGGAGGATCCCATGGACTGGTACATCAATGGAGATGTTGCCCCCGGAGGACGATTTAATTTTGTATATAAAACAAAATAATCGATAACCATGATTGAGAATACCCTACTTGTTGATGATTGTGAATCGGACATAAATGATGAAGACATACAGATGATCACGGTTTTCAAATGTTATAAGAATTGCAAAAATAATTTCGTTTACCTATGACAACTGGTCGTGCATTTTTAAAAAAATCAGCGGTAGCAGGAGCCGCAGTGCTGGCACTCCTGTTTGTGTCGCTCGCCTGTTCAGGTGAGAATTTGGCATCTCTGATGGTGGAGTACGAAGAGGCACCGCTGGGAATTGATGTCGAGCAGCCACGATTCAGCTGGCAGATGCAATCCCCCAAACAGGGTCAATCGCAGACAGCATATCAGATCATTGTTACCGATGAGAGGGGTGAAGAGGTGTGGAACAGCGGCAAAGTGAATTCTGATCTATCACTGAACATCTCCTATGAAGGAGAGCCATTGCGTCCCAGAACAGGCTACCAGTGGAGCGTGATGGTCTGGGATCAGGAAGATAAAATGTTATCGGCAGAATCAATGTTTGAGACCGGCCTGATGCAACCATCTGTCACAGCATGGAACGACGCGAAATGGATCGGCGGAGGTGATGATGATCTGGTTCTTTACCCCGATTACCTTCCTGCATTCAACATCAGATATACCATTCAGCTGGACAGGGAGAGCGGCACCACAAGTGCTGGCTTCCTTTTCGGGGCGAACGATCCCCGATTGATGGACAGGAACAAAAACATCTATAACCTACAGCAGGGGAGAGATGACTCTTATGTGGAAGTAGAACTGGATATTTCAGGGCTGGAGAGGGGTGAGACAGCCTTCTTAAACATCTACCGGGTCGGCTATGCCCCCGGTGATGTGAAAGATACGCCCTTACAACAGCTGGCTATTGCTCCTTCATTGATTAATCTCAGCAACAGGCATGAACCACATAACCTACATCTCAAAACGATGTATAGTGTGACCGAATTCTATCTGGAGGGGGATGATGAGAATCACAAGATCGGATCGGTAACAATCAACCCGATCGGTGGCAGCTGGGATTTTATCACTTTCCCCCTGCTTTGCGAGATTGGTTTCGCAGTCAAACCCAATCAAACAGCCACATTCACACAGGTAGAGGTAACCAATTACCGTGTACCCAACAATCTCCTCTTTGCAACTACCCCGGCGTATCAGGAACAATGGGCTTCCCTGCTGGAGAGTGATCACATCACTTACCACGACGGGGCATTCGCAGTTAAGGGCAATGACTCGGGGATGCTCATCACCGCCGATATTCAGCGGAAATCGATGCCCATGTTACGTACCACCTTCCAATCCAACAGATCAATAATTGCGAAAGCACGCCTCTACATCACCGCACGGGGAGTCTATGAAGTATACATGAACGGGGAGCGTGTGGGAGAAGACTATTTTAACCCTGGCTTGACACAATATAACAAACACCATATGTACCAAACGTATGATGTGACAGATCATCTCCGATCGGGTGACAATGCCATGGGGGTGATCATGGGCGAAGGATGGTGGAGCGGTGCCATCACCTATATGGGCTACCTGTGGAACCTGTTTGGTGACAGGCAGTCGCTCCTGGCAATGCTGGTCATCACCTACGGCGATGGCACTGAAGAAACAGTGGTCACTGATACCGAATCATGGAGCTATTGCGACAACGGGCCGGTAGTCTACAGCAGCTTCTTTCAGGGGGAAGTGTATGATGCCAGAAAAGAATCACTGATCGAAGGGTGGAGCGAAAGCAGCTATGATGCTTCAGCATGGAAAAAGGCGGTTGAAATCAACACTGAAGAAGCCATTGTCAATGATAGTGTCATCGAACAACAGCAGATGCCGGCGGTGAATGATTTCTCAGACATGAAACTGATTGGTCAACAGGGGCAGACCGTCAAAAAGATCGATGAGCTGACCGCTATCGCCATGGAAGAGGTCAGACCCGGCGTCTTTGTGTACGACATGGGGCAAAACATGGTGGGCATACCCCGCATCGGGCTGACGGGGATACCATCCGGAAAAGAGATCAAGCTTCGCTTCGCGGAGGTTAAGTACCCCGATCTTCCAGAATTCAGGGAGAACGTGGGGATGATCATGCTGGAGAATATCAGGGGGGCTTTGGCACAGGATACCTACATCACCAGGGGAGGCAAGGAGGTGATCCAGCCCCGATTTACGTTCCATGGTTATCGCTTCATTGAGATCACGGGAATCGACCGGCCATTACCCCTTGAAGCGGTGAAGGGGTTGGTACTGAGTTCCGTTCATGCACTCGCATCGAGCTATGAGACCTCCAACAAGAAGATCAACAAACTGTGGGAGAACATCACATGGTCCAGCAGGGGAAACTTCTTATCGATACCCACCGACTGTCCGCAACGCAACGAACGCATGGGATGGAGCGGAGATATTTCGGTCTTCTCCCGTACAGCCACCTACCTGGCTGATATGCCACAGTTTCTGCAGCGTCATATGATGGCGATGCGTGACACACAACGTGAAGACGGGCGGTTTGCCGACGTGGCTCCGGTTGGCGGAGGATTCGGCGGGATCCTGTGGGGCAGCGCAGGCATCACCGTGGCCTGGGAGAGCTACATGCAATACAACGACACCAGGATGCTCGACGAGCATTATGAGGCGATGAAGGCTTATATCCACTACCTGTTACAATATATCGATCCGGAGACAGGGATTATGACCGAAGGCAACCTGGGCGACTGGCTGGGACCGGAACAGGAGAAAAACGATAATTCCCTGCTCTGGGAAGCCTATTTTATTTACGACCTGCAACGCATGCATCGGATAGCTACCCTTTTACATAAACAGGATGATGCAGCGTGGTACGGTAAGCTTCTTGCAGAAAGGAGCCATTTTTTCAATCAGACCTATCTGGACCCGGTAAGCGGGAAGACCATTCACTCAGGGTTCAGGGAACCCCACCGGAAAGGGGAAACAATTGGTACCCAGACATCATACCTGCTCCCTCTTGCATTTGATATTTGTGACGATACAATAAAAGAGCAAGTGATGAAGCAGTTGATAGCACGTATACAAAACACAAGTCAGGGAAAGGAGGACGAGAGCTACGCCCCCTACTCGCTGATGACCGGCTTTATTGGCTCGGCATGGCTCAACAGGGTATTGTCCGACCTGGGGCATTCAGAAACAGCCTACCGGATACTCCAACAAACCAGTTACCCTTCCTGGCTCTATTCAGTGGGACAGGGAGCCACCACCATCTGGGAACGGCTCAACTCCTATACCAAAGAAAAGGGCTTCAGCGGTAATAACTCGATGAACTCATTCAACCACTACTCATTTGGGGCAATCGGATCCTGGATGTACAATCATTCTCTTGGCATTGAACGGGATGAAAACCACCCCGGCTTTAAACATTTTGTGTTACAACCCGAGCCTGACCCTACAGGTGAGATGACCTGGGCGAAAGGATACTATGACTCAACCTATGGACGAATAGTGAGTGAATGGCAGCTCTCCAACAACATATGCAGCTACCACTTTAAAGTACCGGCAAATACAACTGCCACGTTGTACCTGCAAGCTGGTAGTACCGACATGATCCGGTTAGGGAATAAACCCCTTGCTTCCTCCCGATTCATTGAGATCATGGGAGAAGAAAACGGAAGAGTGATCATGAAGCTCCAGTCGGGAGATTATCAATTTAGTGTAACAAAAAAATAAAACTATGCTCACTGTCATGACGAACAAAAACAGATTCTCCACTATTCTGCTCACCCTGATCATCTCATTGCCCCTTTACCCCCAGGAGATGATAAAACAAGCGGAAAAATACCTATCGTTGCATGGCATGGTATCTATTGCGATGAGATGATCTAGAGAAAAAATTGAGTATTCACATAAAAATAATCAACAATGAAAGTAATCCTTCAGAATTGCATCTTACTTCTTGTTCTGTTTGCAGTAACAAGCTGTTTATCAAAAATGAATCAAACAAAGAACGATGGTGATTCAACCATAAGAATTATTTTTGAGACAGATATGGGAAACGATATCGATGATGCACTGGCACTCGATATGCTATATAAATATCAGGATGCTGGGGACATTGAGCTATTGGGTATCATGACCAATAAAAACAGTGAATATTCAGCTGCATTTATTGATCAAATGAATAACTGGTATGGTTATCCTGAAATCCCGATTGGCATTGTCCGCAATGGGGCTGACAGTGAGCATGATGCAGTAAACTATACCCAACATGTTGCACTGATGAAAGATGAGCAGGGGGCCACACTCTTCCCTCAATCGATAACCGACACTCAATCATTGATGGATGCGCACATCTTATACCGCAAACTACTGGCAGCACAACCCGATCACACAGTCACTGTGGTATCGGTTGGTTTTTCCACCAATCTGGCCCGATTGCTGGAAAGTGAACCCGACAGATATTCACCACTTACAGGCAAGGAGCTCGTTTCTAAGAAAGTGAAGCTCCTCTCAATGATGGCGGGGTGTTTTAACAAAGAGGATCAGCTCGAGTACAATGTGATGAAAGATGTTCCAGCAGCGAAGAAAGTTTTTGAAGAATGGCCGACACCTGTGGTAACCTCTCCTTTTGAGGTGGGAATAAAGATTCAATATCCGGGGCAAAGCATTGAACAAGATTTTCAATGGGCTCCTAAACATCCCATGATTGAAGCATATAAAGTGTACATGGAAATGCCTTATGATAGGCCCACCTGGGATCTCACATCAGTTTTGTATGCCGTTGAGGGATCCTCGTTTTTCGACACTTCTTCACCGGGGAAGGTTCTTGTCAGTGAAAAAGGGACCTCATTTGTTGCAGATGAGGAGGGTGACCGCTATTACCTCTCCGTCGATTCTCTTCAGGCTGAAGCGATCAAGCATCATTTTATAAAGATCATCACCAGACAACCGGCAAATTTGCAAAAATAGATGTTGACGTGATAATTTTTTAAAGGAAGTAGTCATTCTATTCATACAATCCATGAAAAAAATACTTGTAATAGGCAGCAGCAACATCGATCTGATAGCCACTCTGGATCGTTTCCCGGAAGTGGGAGAAACAATTGAGGGGTTTTCATTTCAACAGGAGATGGGTGGTAAGGGGGCTAATCAGGCCCTTGCAGCACACAGAGCTGGTGGGGAGGTTGTTTTTATTTCCATGCTGGGTGACGATTCATATGGGAATAATGCATTGAGGTTTTTCGAACAGGAAGGGATAGACGTCTCTCTCTCAAAGAAATGCAAGGAGCTACCCACCGGAACAGCCATGATCTGGGTAGATCAAAATGGAGAAAACAGTATTGTCATTATTCCCGGAGCAAACAAAATGCTCACTCCCTCATATATCAATAGTGTTAGAAAGGCAATTGAAGAGGCAGATATCATTGTTTTGCAGATGGAGATTCCTTATGAGACTGTGAGCACGGTCTGTGGTGTTGCCTCTCAGTTGGGTAAACAAATAATTCTGAATGTTGCACCCGCTTATCCGGTAGATGATACGATATTAAGAGAAATACATATCCTAATCGTCAATCAATCAGAAGCAGAAACAATCACAGGTGAAAAAATTAATGAGATCGGAGAAGATGCTATCGTTGAGAAACTATTGATGAAAGGTGTCAGCAATGTGATATTGACCCTGAGCAGCAAGGGTTGTCTGTATAAGAATTCTGACGAAACGATCTCTGTTCCTGCATACAAGGTGAAAGCCAGGGACACCACAGCTGCCGGAGACACATTTTGTGGCGCCCTGGCTGCTGCTTTAAGCAAAGATAAGAATATAAAAGAAGCACTGTTGTTTGCAACAGCAGCTTCAGCATTATGCGTTACCCGCCTGGGAGCACAACCCTCCATACCGGGGGAGATGGAGATTGAAGATTTCATTAAAACAAGAAGTTAAACCATCAACAACGCACATTATGTTTATAGTTAATAATTATCCACTGGCAATCATTTTCTGTTTTGTAACAATGTTATGTTGGGGATCCTGGGGAAACACGCAGAAACTTGCCGGAAAAACATGGCGATATGAGCTCTTTTATTGGGATTATGTTATAGGGGTGTTGCTGTTGTCACTCATCTTTGCTTTCACTTTAGGCAGCTTTGGAGCAGGAGGGCGCAGCTTCATAATGGATCTGCAACAGGCCAGTTGGTTGAATATTGGTAGTGCATTCCTGGGTGGTGTGATCTTTAACGCCTCCAATATTTTGTTATCCGCAGCGATCGCACTTGTTGGAATGTCAGTTGCTTTTCCTGTAGGCGTTGGTCTCGCATTGGTACTCGGGGTAATTATCAACTATTTGGGATCACAGAAAGGAGATCCGTTTTTTCTCTTTCTGGGTGTTGCAATGGTGACTGTAGCAATCATACTGAACGCGATAGCCTTCAAGAAAGCTATTACAACAAAACAGAGAGTCACCTCCAAAGGGATACTTGTTGCTGTGATTGCCGGCGTATTAATGTCATTTTTTTATCGGTTTGTCGCACGATCAATGGATCTGGATAATTTTGTGAATCCCGCTGCAGGTATGATGACCCCGTATACAGCAGTAGTTATCTTTGCATTGGGTATGTTTGTCAGCAACTTTATTTTTAACACCTTGTTGATGAAAAAACCAATTAGCGGCAAACCTACCAATTACAAAGCTTACTTCAAAGGTAATCTGTCTATTCATATGGTAGGAATCCTCGGTGGAGTCATTTGGGGTATCGGCAATTCGCTTAATCTGATTGCAGCAGGAAAAGCAGGTGCTGCAATCTCATACGGACTGGGACAGGGAGCAACGCTGGTAGCAGCCTTGTGGGGCGTTTTTATATGGAAAGAATTTAAAAATTCACCCAAAGGTACATACCCAATTCTTGCTCTCATGTTCCTCTTTTTTATTGTTGGAATCCTATCAATCATATACGCAGGATCATAATGCATGAAAAAGATAAATTATGAATCATATATTTACATTCATTTGCCTATTTTTAATTCTGTCCGGAGGTTATGGTCTCAGTCAGGAAGCAATGAATCTGTCACATTCCACACCTGTTCGTAATCTCCATGCGGACAGCTGGGTAGTCACTGATGCTCTCGGGAGAAGCTTGCCCAGTTATGATGAATGTGGTGCCTGTAGCTGTCGCACAGCTCTCTTTCGACAGTTGTTTTAACGGTGGAAGATACCGATTGAAGATCAGCAAGATGGGAAGTTGTCACAATGTAACCGGGTGATCCCGTGAGATATTTTTAAATGAAACGAATCACCAAAACAAAAGAATATGAAGACGAACAGATGGGTATTTGCAGGATTGTTGCTGTTAACTTTTCTCTCAATCGATCTGACTGCCCAAAACAGTGAGAGCCGGCCTGTAGATGCCGGCATTGAACCCCGATACAAAAGGACAAACTATTCAGATCAGTCAATCCTTCTGAAGAACGATCAGATTCAATTGCGCATGTACCGGAGGATAGGAGGCTGGGGCTGGGGTGAAATATCAACACCCTCGGGACAGCTGATGGCTGTCCTGGATCATTTGGGAGAAATCATGCTGCGTGATCAGGACATCCCTATGCGCTTTGAAGCAGCAGAGGTGACACGCAGTGTTGATGAAAGAGGGGAAAGCCTCATATTTAAAGTTAAGTCGGTGGTTGCACGGGACAATCTCACTGGAACCTCCTTTGAAGAATGGATGAGTTACCCCTTTACCGAACCGGCTATAGAGGGTGAGGTTATCCTGACACTGGCAATAGATCAACCGGTGATTTACCTGCAATATCGATTCAATGCCACCGGAAACTATTATGCACGATACATACGGGGTCCATGGCTCAAAGTGGGTGAAGCAAGTTTCGGCACCTTGAAGGATGACTCACTGTTACCCGGCGTCGACTGGCCTGTTGCTGATGAATGGTCCAGCGGGATTGACTGGTTCAAGGACCCATGGGCACTGCGATCAGTACCCCACCCCAATAAGGTATCTGCTCCACTGATGGCATTGAGTTACCGGGGCACCGGTATCGGGTTGGCATGGAATCCCAATCAGGTAGCTACCCGTTGGTTCAACTATCGCACCCACCATCCACAACCGGTTTTTGCCACACCCAATTTCATTGATAGGATGAACAACAACCTCATGGGGCTGATGATACCGGACGCCTCAATTGAGGGATACGAAAATGAGGTGGTTGCCACTCATCCGTTGGAGCTGAAAATTGGGCAGATGATCCATTTTGATGCTGAAATCTGGTTGAGTGAAGGAAACAGCCTCGATGTGATGGTTGATTGGGTGAAAAGGCATGGTCTACCACAACCCTCCCCTGCCAGATGGAGTTATGAGGAAACAGTGGACCGGATTGCAACGGCATACAACAGCAATCTCTGGCACGAAGGGGAAGGTTTTGGCATTAAACAACGAGCTGATGACAGGGTCAGACCTTCTGTTCCTTCCTGGATGGATCGCTATCTGAAAGAACAGAAGGAGACACCATTGGCAAAAGATTTGCGGAAAAAAGTGGAGTGGTGCAAATCACAAGCCGGATCTGCAGAAAAGAGTGACATCAGAGCGATCATGACCAACATGCAAAAAAGAGGTGATGAGCTGATGGGTATTCAGCAACAAGATGGTTCATTCCATTTTGATCCGGCAGGCAGACATTATCGCAAGGATGATTTTATCATTGCCACATCCTTTATTGAACCGATGGGGCATGCTTATGATACCGCACTGGATATTGTAATATTGCCGGCGCTTGAGCTACTGGATATTGCCCGGGAAACGGGAATGCAGAAATACAAAGAGGCAGCACAAAAGGCTCTTGAATATTGCATGGTGATGGAAAGACCTGAAGGTGGCGACTTCTGGGAGACACCGCTGCATGCTCCGAATCTTTTAGCTGCAGGTCACGCTGCCATTGCTTATTATGAAGGGTACAAAGCTTTTCAGGATGAGCGTTATCTGGCGAAAGCAATCTACTGGATCCGTACATTATTGCCTTTCACCCATCTATGGGAACCGGATGATATCAGGATGCTCTACAACACGAAGCCGGTATTGAGTTCAAGCG
>JADMKJ010000170.1 GCA_015478855.1 Proteiniphilum sp. | reverse complement strand
ATTTACTGAACCTAGAAAAGTGTCTTGCAACCATTTTTTTGGCAAATCATATCCCAGGGATATTTCACTTAAACGGAATACCGTAGCATCGAAAGCCTGAAACTCATCAACACTGTTGATTGAGAAAGTATTTCCCTCGGAAGGAGAAAACCACAAATCATTTTCAGATAACTGTAGCGTATTTTGAATCTTATTTCCATTACCGTCAAGTATTGGCTCCAAAGTATTGGGGTCACCCAGTACACCCGGGAGGATACGAGTCCCCAACCTGTCTTCAGTATCTTTTGTCACACCACGTCCCAGATAGTCGGAGGCAGGACCAGAAATAAGCATTCCACCAACTCTGGCATCAAAGAGGATGTCCAGATAGAAACCTTTATAAGAGAATGTATTACTAATTGCAGTCTTAAAATCAGGATATGGATCACCTAAATCACCCAATTCATCATTCTCGATATATGCTCCACTGTTCGGATTAATAAGCATGTTTCCTTCATCATCCCGGGCTATAACAGTACCACGCAGGAATCCATAAGGAAGCCCTGGTTTCAGTGTCGGTTGTGGTTCTGAGGTTGAACCTGTTGATAACGTGATTTGTTCGATTCCTTCAATCAATGAGACAACATTGCTCTTGTTCTTTGTGAAGGTGGTAAAGATATCCCATTTAAATGAATTCGCCAGTCTGATGGGAACCAGTGTTAGACCAATCTCAACACCTTTGTTGTTCAACTCTCCGAAGTTGGTATAATAGGTTCTTGAACCTGTTGATGAAGGTAAACTTAATGGTGCAATCTGATTGGTGGTTGAACGATTATACCAGGTAAAATCAATCCCAATTCTATCCTGGAAGAAATTCAACTCAGCACCTGCTTCTACCTCTGTGGTAAACTCAGGCTTCAGTTCCGGATCGAATGAAGTTGTAGGCAGCAACATGATGGGGTTACCGGCAAAAGGAGTGTCCTGCAGATAAGTACCATTCACATAGTAGGGACCCGCATCGTTACCCACACGCCCCCATGCCAAACGTACTTTACCAAAATTCATGATGTCGGGATCAATGCCCAGCGCATCAGTAAAGACGAAGGAACCGGTTACGGCAGGATAGAAATAGCTGCTGTGCTCCGTAGGAAGGGTTGACGAGTGGTCATTACGTAATGTGAGATTCAGGAAGGCATAGTTCTTGTAACCCAACATTGCATCGGCATAGATCGCCCATAACCTTCTTTTTGAGATAGATTCTGAGGCTGTCTGTTCCTGGGTGTTGTCAACGTTGTATATACCTTTGAATATCATCTGATTACCAACTTGTCCTGCTCGGTGAGTAGTACGCTGATTGATATTGTGACCAACGGTAACCCTCAAATCGTAATCTTCCTCAAACTTGTGCTTAAAGGTAAGATTCAAGTTAGACTCCAGTTCCTGTGTTGTATAGTTATCATTGATAATCTGACCCTTACCCGGGAATGCTTCAGGACCTACTGATCCAATATTGATCACCTGTTTACGGTCCATCTCATACTGGTTCCATCCAAACTGATAGCTTGCAGACAACCAGTCAGTGAAATCATAGCCAGCATTCATGGTGCTTACAGTACGATCCATCACAGTATTGATGGTATTGTATTTCCAGGACCACAAAGGGTTATCCACTCCGCCAAATGCCATCAAGTTGCGTCCATCGGCAGTTTCAAAGGGAAGACCAACCATGTCCACATTTCTGGGAATTAACATGGCGCGGGCAAATGAGCTTACAGAACCGCCATAGTTACCGGCTCCAAAGAAGGGCCCATTTTGGATTGATCTGGAGTACGATAGTGTTCCTCCAATCGTAAGACCATTGTCTAGCTTCTGATTACCGCCAGTACTAAAGGAGGTACGTTCAAATTCCGAATGAGGGATATATCCTTCTTGTGAAAGTCTTGAAACAGTCGTGCTGAAATTCCCTTTATCATTATAACTCATGACGTTCACAGAGTTATCCAGGATATTACCTGTCCTGAAGAGACCTTCAACGTTGTTTGGAAAAGCCTGGTAAGGAATCGTTGTTTCCCAATCGGGAAAGGCAGTCCTGTAATTCGGATAAAGAGATATTGTTTCTACACTGGAACCAAAAGCAGGGCCCCATGAACCGTTAGCGTTAGAATAATTGAAATTACTTCCCTGACCGTATGAATTTTGATAATCTGGAAGTGATGCAATTTTCTCTGTTGAATAAGATGAGGTGAGGGTAACCTCAAACTTTTTCTGGGATGGACGTATTTTTTTACTTCCTGATTTTGTCGTTACCAATACGACTCCATTTGCGGCACGGCTACCATACAGTGCTGCTGCAGCTGCCCCTTTCAAGACACTCATACTCTCAATATCATTGGGATCTAAAGTTGAAATCCCGGTACCATAAGCACCAGCAGTAGTCAATCTATTTCCCGTTGTTACCTCTGTATTGCTGTATGGTATACCGTCCACAACATATAGTGGATCATTATTCCCTAAAAATG
>JADMKJ010000169.1 GCA_015478855.1 Proteiniphilum sp. | reverse complement strand
CACGGTGAATACGTTCCCGGGCCTTGTACACACCGCCCGTCACACCATGGGAGTGGGTTGCTCCAGAAGTAGCTAGTCTAACCTTCGGGAGGACGGTTACCACGGAGTGATTCATGACTGGGGTGAAGTCGTAACAAGGTAGCCGTAGGGGAACCTGCGGCTGGATCACCTCCTTAATCGAAGACATCAGCTTCTTCATAAGTTCCCACACGAATTGCTTGATTCATTGCGAAGACGATTGGGTCTGTAGCTCAGTTGGTTAGAGCGCACCCCTGATAAGGGTGAGGTCGGCAGTTCGAATCTGCCCAGACCCACCAATGTTGTGTGGGGCGCAGGCTTCAAGACATTGGGGCCATAGCTCAGCTGGGAGAGCGCCTGCCTTGCACGCAGGAGGTCAGCGGTTCGATCCCGCTTGGCTCCACCACCACTCGTCATGCTTTAGAGTTCAGAAATGAACATTTCTGCGTCAGCAGTTGAATGTTGATTTCTGGTCTTTACCAGTATCGTTCTTTAAAAATTTGGGTATGTGATAGAAATAGACTGAGTGATCACTTTCACTGGTGATTGTTCAGGCTAAGGTAAAATTTGCGAGTAGCTCGTAAGAGCAAAATGCGGATTTTCGGCGAATGTCGTCTTCACGTTATTAGACAATAACCAGATTGCTTGGGGTTATATGGTCAAGTGAAGAAGCGCATACGGTGGATGCCTTGGCAGTCAGAGGCGATGAAAGACGTGGTAGCCTGCGAAAAGCTTCGGGGAGTCGGCAAACAGACTTTGATCCGGAGATGTCTGAATGGGGGAACCCAGCCATCATAAGATGGTTATCACACACTGAATACATAGGTGTGTGAGGCGAACCCGGGGAACTGAAACATCTAAGTACCCGGAGGAAAAGAAATCAACCGAGATTCCCTTAGTAGTGGCGAGCGAACGGGGACTAGCCCTTAAGTGGCTTTGAGATTAGCGGAACGCTCTGGAAAGTGCGGCCATAGTGGGTGATAGCCCTGTACGCGAAAATCTCTTAGTCATGAAATCGAGTAGGACGGAGCACGAGAAACTTTGTCTGAATATGGGGGGACCATCCTCCAAGGCTAAATACTACTGACTGACCGATAGTGAACTAGTACCGTGAGGGAAAGGCGAAAAGAACCCCGGAGAGGGGAGTGAAATAGATCCTGAAACCGTATGCGTACAAGCAGTGGGAGCCTACTTTGTTGGGTGACTGCGTACCTTTTGTATAATGGGTCAGCGACTTATTTTCAGTGGCGAGCTTAACCGAATAGGGGAGGCGTAGCGAAAGCGAGTCTTAATAGGGCGTCTAGTCGCTGGGAATAGACCCGAAACCGGGCGATCTATCCATGGGCAGGTTGAAGGTTAGGTAACACTGACTGGAGGACCGAACCGACTACCGTTGAAAAGTTAGCGGATGACCTGTGGATCGGAGTGAAAGGCTAATCAAGCTCGGAGATAGCTGGTTCTCCTCGAAAGCTATTTAGGTAGCGCCTCGTGTATCACTGCTGGGGGTAGAGCACTGTTTCGGCTAGGGGGTCATCCCGACTTACCAAACCGATGCAAACTCCGAATACCAGCAAGTGTCAGCACGGGAGACACACGGCGGGTGCTAACGTCCGTCGTGAAAAGGGAAACAACCCAGACCGTCAGCTAAGGTCCCAAAATCCTGGTTAAGTGGGAAACGATGTGGGAAGGCTTAGACAGCTAGGAGGTTGGCTTAGAAGCAGCCACCCTTTAAAGAAAGCGTAATAGCTCACTAGTCGAGTCGGCCTGCGCGGAAGATGTAACGGGGCTCAAACCAGGTACCGAAGCTACGGGTTCATCTTAGGATGAGCGGTAGAGGAGCGTTCTGTAAGCCTGTGAAGGTCAATTGAGAAGTTGGCTGGAGGTATCAGAAGTGCGAATGCTGACATGAGTAACGACAATGCGAGTGAAAAACTCGCACGCCGAAAGACCAAGGGTTCCTGCGCAACGTTAATCGACGCAGGGTGAGTCGGTCCCTAAGGCGAGGCTGAAGAGCGTAGTCGATGGGAAACGGGTTAATATTCCCGTACTTCTGGTTACTGCGATGGGGGGACGGAGAAGGCTAGGCCAGCTTGGCGTTGGTTGTCCAAGTTTAAGGTGGTAGGCAGAGATCTTAGGTAAATCCGGGATCTTAATGCCGAGAACTGATGACGAGCTTTCTTTTAGAAAGCGAAGTGGTTGATGCCATGCTTCCAGGAAAAGCCTCTAAGCTTCAGGTAACCAGGAACCGTACCCCAAACCGACACAGGTGGTTGGGTAGAGAATACCAAGGCGCTTGAGAGAACTCGGGTGAAGGAACTAGGCAAAATGGCACCGTAACTTCGGGAGAAGGTGCGCCGGTGAGGGTGAAGTATTTACTACGTAAGCCCATGCCGGTCGAAGATACCAGGCCGCTGCGACTGTTTATTAAAAACACAGCACTCTGCAAACACGAAAGTGGACGTATAGGGTGTGACGCCTGC
>JADMKJ010000168.1:7641-12810 GCA_015478855.1 Proteiniphilum sp. | reverse complement strand
ATGTTTCCTTTCAAGTATATTCCAAGTGATTGAAAATTAATATATCACGTAATGAATCGCATAGGTTTCTTCTTTCGCTTTTTTAAACCGGAATGGTTCGAGCCGGGTCACGTTTCTGCCCTCCCTGAGATTGATCTCCCTGTATCTTTTTCGTTCCACGCTTTTACCGTCGACCGTGGTAAGGATTACATCCAGGTTCACTTTCCTTTTTTCTCCCAGGTGATGAATGACGGGCGTGATGGAGTCGGATGGTCCGTACACGACATCCACGTTCTCACTTCCAGCCCATGTGGGTTGAAAAACCATGCGGTTCACGTGAAAGGCTAACTTCGGGTAGCCCAGGTTATCAATCAGTGGTTTTTGGTAGGTTCCCATGTTGGCTCCACCCTCCAGCGTGCACCATGAGAAACCGTCATAACCCAGGAGCATCTGTTTCTTCATCGATTCCCAGGCGGAAAATGCCTGGTATGCCTGGCTGGCTCGCCAGTCAGAGGTATCGAGTTTTTCCCCGATGCTTCCCTCCTCATATCCCCATTCATAGGACTGCACATTGTACCAGGGCTTTCCTCTGTGGAGCTCCCAGTTAGGCTGCGCGGCCGACTCCTCATGTTCAAAGTTGAAGTAAGCCTTATCGTTAGCTGTGAGCACTGACTCAGCCCACTTGTTGGGTAGGGTACGAATACGAGACCAATCGGCTCCATATCCAGCGTAAGCATCCTGACTGCCTCGTGTCATCAGGGGTGCATAATACTCCTCTACCGCTTGTATAGGGTTGCCGTCCCTGTCGACAGTCCCCGTGTGGTTAGCGTAGTGGGTGTGCTGCCAGAAAGAGGTGGGTGAGATCAGGCGGCTCTGGTCCCTGCCGGCGATAATACGGTATATCTTGCTTATGAAATCGTGGGTGTCTGAAATATCGTGGTACTTGAACCTGTTGGGATGGTTCGATGCCTCCCACATGACGATGCTGGGGTGGTTGTATACTTGTGCCATGTACTTGGGGTATCCCTCAAAATCTACGTTCCATGCTTCTCCCTCCCGAGTGAACCCCGCGGTGGACCAGATCAGGTAGATTCCCATCTGATCGGCTAACTCAGCATAGCGGGGATCGTTAATTCCGTCGATGGTATCCTGCTCAGCATGAACGTGTATCCGCAACAGATTGGCACCCATTTTTTGCAGGCTCAACATCTCTTCTGCCACCGACTCAATCGGAGCACATCGGTTGTTTCTGGCCATCGTCTCCAATGGCGGGCGCATTCCCATGATTTGTGCACCGTTGAGCATTTCGGGTTTACCGTTAATAAGCAGTTCGCCACCTGCCTGACTTACGGTGCGGATACCAGTGGTGATTGTCACATCATCCAGGGGTCTCCCGGTAGTGTCCCTCAGGATTACCTCCACTCGGTAAAGGTTGGGTTTTCCTGCCGACCACAATGCCGCATCCGGAATTTTCATGTCTATCTCATATCTGTTGCTGATACGGGGACGTACCTGCACATCCATCTTTTTGCTTGCCACCCGTTCTCCTTCCCGGGGGAACCAAGGGTAATAATTCACCTCCAGGGTTCCCTGAAAATAATCTTTATGCGGAAACCGGACCTCCACATGGTGTGCCTGTAATGCCTTCCCGTCCTCTAGTTCACGGGTATAGGTCTCTACCGATTCTATCATGCAGGCTGAAGAGAGCAGCAGCTGGGTGCGTCCCAGAAACCAGCCGATATGCCTGTCGTCCGGGGCATGGTGCATGGGGCGATTGGAGTAATAGGGTTTTACCTTTACTGCCAGCAGGTTTTTTCCGGGTTTCAGGTAGGAGGTGAGGTCCAGCTTTCTCGGGTGTCTTCCTTCGGTGACAGCTACCACTTGCCCGTTTACCCATACCTCTCCGGCAGGATCGATGGTTTCGATCTCCAGGGTGGCCCTTTCAAACGGTTCCAGTTCAATCTCGTGGCGCAGGTACAAGCTCTCTCCTGCTTCGCGGATGCCACCATGCACAGCGGGGAGGGAGACGCTTTTCCAGTGCTTGTCGTCGAAACCGGATGTCTGCCATCCGGTGATGTCCGACTTCTGTTCAAAGTTCTCATCGAGGATGATCGATGAACGAATGGGTTGTGGGGGTGTGTCGAAACTGGGATCGTGATTAAAAAGGAAGATATCTTCAATTTCTGCGTGTCCCCTGGCGGTCAGGTGAAAGTGGTCGATGCGACCCGTCTCCTTCTCTGCAAATGGGATGAAGTCTGAAACCAGCTTCCCGTTTAGGTAGAGGTTCATGGAGCGTTCTGTAAAATCTCCCTCGATAACCATATGAACCGGTGTCCTACCTGATGCCGGATTAGCGCTGTTTATTCTGCTCATGGATCGTTCTCCTCCACTTGTAACCTCGGCAGACGCCTTTTCCAGAGTTATTTGTACGGCGTGGGAAGTATTATCGCCCAATTGTATATACAGCGCAGCATCACCGTTCAGGATTAGGTTGGCCTCAAGCTTGAATCTCCAGGTGATGGGGTCAATCTTCCTGTTAATCGTACTGTTGGTAAGGTGTAATCTTCCGTATTCTATTTTCGTACCGGGGAAAGTAGTCCATTTACTTAGCTCTGCTTTTTTTATGATATCCTGCCCTTCACGGTAGCCGTATGATTTCCACCCCGTTAACGGAATGGTCTTTCGGGTTGAGGTCAGGGGTTGAGGTTTCCATTCTGCTAACAGTGCATGAATCTCATTTTCATTCACCAGCTTGGTGTCCAGGTTTATATCGTTGAAAAATGCCGAAGCGTGGTCGGCATATCGGTGCAGAAACGCTATCCGCTGGTTCAGGCTCATCCATTCGGTTTCCCCTTTCAGGTCCGTTTCTCCGTTTGCCCGGGTATCATTCGTGAAATGCCTGAGCTCGAATGAACGTGAGAGCGGAGATTGTGATTGAACGGTCAAGGTCAATCCATATAGAAGAAAAGTCACTAGTAGTCGCATGATTTTTTTATTGGTTAATTGTTGTCCTTTGGTCGTTAAAGATAATAAGTGAATCGGTCGAAGTTCTCAGCCGATAGGTCATGCATTCCTCTCGGAAGTTCCATGCCCTTGTTAAACACTCTCTGTTACTCCCGGAAATGGTGAACGCCTCTGAAACAATATCTTCAGCAGTCTTCCTCTTTCTTACACACATATGGGGAAAGCAAATAAAAACGTTTGTTAAATTATCGATTGAAGTCTTGTATTTTGACAAAAGCGTTCAACTATATCTGTTTTGGTGCAAATATAAACATTAATTTTAATAATTAACATAAAAATATTAAAAAAAGAGGTGCCGGAGTATTTATTCATATTCATCATTACCGTTCTGGATCACGACTACATACCACATCACATCTCATCTACCACCGGCATTTTGATGTATGCCTGTAAGCTTTTGTATTATTTTTCCAACGATAAGTTATCACAGATTTCGCAGGCACCTCACAGGCGAAGTGAATCGTTCCGTCGTCGAGGGTGATCACCCTGCCGGCGGCGGTAATGTTGAGCAGCACGACGGCATAGGTGTCATCGTTGTTTTCAGATGCCGCATGGTGAAAGCCGGAATCCGAAAAGCCAGACGTGCCGATGCTTACCGCCCCCGGTTTCACCACCGAGGAGAGATGTCCCACGATATGGTAATACTGAACCCGTAGTTGTTAATTATTATTAACTATAAAAAAACCCTAAAAATAGGGTGAATTCGAGCACTTTACACACTATAATTTTACAGTAGTCAATTTGACTGTTGTGAGTATGCAATAAATCTATTCATTATTAAAAATTATCAATCATGAAAAAGGTGCTATTACTTGTATCGTTTTTCCTGCTTATTGCTACGCAGGCCGAGGCGCAGAGCTGGCTTGAGAAAGTAGGGAAAAAAGTGGAAAATGCAGCCAAACGAACAATCGAAAGAAAAGCAGAGCAGAAAACGGAAGAGGCTGTTGACAAGGCTGTTGACAAGGCTACCGACAAAGACACCTACAAAGGTTCGTCGAAAGGGAAAAACAGCGAAACAACTGAATGGACGGAGATGGAACCGGGAGAAATTGAAAGGGCTGATAAGAAGCAGGACAAATTGCGACCGGAGATGACCTACGCCAAATCCGATTTTGTGCCCGGTGACGAGATATTCTTCGATGATGATCTTGTCGACGAACAAATGGGAGAATTTCCATCACAATGGGATCTGTTGGAAGGCAGTGTTGATGTGGCTGCGATTGAAGGCGTAAAAGCGATCGCATTTGAACCGGGCGGATTTATTGCCCCGCTAATGAAAGATATGGCTGATTACCTGCCTGAAGTCTTCACACTGGAATTTGACTTCTGGATCAATGACAAAGAAGGCACGCTCGATCAGGAGTACAAGCTCTTTTTTTCCGATGATAAAACCTACCACCCCAGTGATAGACTGATTCAATTGAAGTTCGGTAATGTTTCAAGGCAAAAAGGAGCCATGGCATGGACTTACAAAACACCATCGGACGAATCACGTGATGGTGAGGGGGCATTTGAGATCAAAGAGCACGCCTGGCACCACCTCTCCCTCTCGTTTAATAAACGGGCATTCAAGGCATATGTGAACGGCACCAGGATCGCCAACATTCCCAATGCGGCAGCGCCGAAAACATTCGCAGTCTATGCCAGTGACTGGGGTGGCATCACGCCCGGCACCATCGCCATCACCAATATCCGCATGGCAAAGGGAGCTGTTCCGCTCTACGACCGGATGTTGACTGAGGGCAAGTTCATTAGTTACGGTATCACTTTCGATGTGGCTAAAGCGACCATCAAGCCTGAGTCTTACAGTGAGTTGAACCGTATTGTGACATTGATGAAAGAAAATCCAGACTTGAAGTTCTCGGTGGAAGGACATACCGACAGCACCGGGAGTGCAGCGTCGAATCAGACGCTGTCGGAACAACGATCACAGGCAGTGCTCGATAAGTTGGCTGGAATGGGAATTGATGAAAGTCGCCTCAGCGCTTCCGGCAAAGGGCAAACCAGTCCCATTGCCGACAATACAACCGATGAAGGAAGAGCAAAAAACCGCCGTGTTGAATTTGTGAAGCAGTGAGTGCAGAGCCGAACTTGTTCGAGCTATGCCGAGTCGCGAAGCAAATGAACGAAGTCAATTTGTGAAGCAGTGAGTGCAGAGCCGAACTT
>JADMKJ010000168.1:0-7541 GCA_015478855.1 Proteiniphilum sp. | reverse complement strand
CGCGAAGCAAATGAACGAAGTCAATTTGTGAAGCAGTGAGTGCAGAGCCGAACTTGTTCGAGCTATGCCGAGTCGCGAAGCAAATGAACGAAGTCAATTTGTGAAGCAGTGAGTGCAGAGCCGAACTTTTAAATATAAAATATAACACTATGAGAACTTTTAAACCAAATTTAAGGAAAATGGCGACAATCGTTGCCTGTCTCGCAGCAACGACAAGTTTCGCATCGTGCGATAAAACGAATGGCGTTGAGGATGATTACAACAAAGAGACACAGATAAATAGCCCAATTGTGAGCCACTATTGGGAATATTGGCTCTATTCGGATGTGTCTGGCATTTACTATTATTTTGATTATGTTTTCAAACCTGACGGGACATTCTTTTATGTTATTCGTAGCTCACTGGACTGTTTTGCAACAGTTCATAAAGGGGATTACAGAGTTCAAAATAATACGATCTCCATAAAAAACAGAAAAAAAAGTCCACAATTCAATTACGATGAAAAAGGATACTTTAAACCACCATGGACAAGGTATGAAGAGATAGCCGCAATAATAGAGGCTTCAAAAACCGTTACTTTTACAAACGCAACAGATTTATCTGATATCAATGAATTGACCTTTTCCTTATCCACAAGTACGCAGGAATTGACTGAATATGAAACACAACTCTTGCATATTACCGATGCAAAAGGTGATGAAAGGACATTTAGAAAAGTAAAAAAGATATAGTCTGGTTAGGCTCGAATCTAACAGTAAATTGTACATATTATTCGCCTTTATTGGCGGAACTCTCCTGGGGTAAGGAATCTGACAACACATGTCATGTGATAACGTAGTCAGAGATAAGCATTGAGCAACTATAACATCAAGATTAATTTTCAACAATGCAAAATCATGAAAATCTTTGCAACACCTTTAAACAGAAAGCTAATCACAAGTAATGGATTACTACTTATTTCGGCGTTGATGATCTTTTTCTGTACCACCCTTGTAGTGAATGCACAAAGTGCGGAAGTCAAGAGAATCATTGAAAAGGCGCAATCGGGAAAGCAACTTACCGACGATGAGGTGCAAAAGCTGCAACGGTGGGGTGAAGAGATGATGAAGAATGCCGGCAAGCAATCGTCTTTGACAACCGATCGTTCCACCGCATCACAGAAGGAACCTACAGGTTCACAGAAAGGGGGTTCAACACAAGACACGCAATGCCCGCCGAAACAGAAACTGACCGCCACTCCCCCACTAACACGTGATGGCTACTTGAAACTTGCAAAAGAGTTGATGGTTACATACGGCCAACAATCGGGACAGGAAGCAGCGTTGCGTGAGTTGTTGGACGCTGCCGGCAAACCTACCGACGGGGCCGATATCGGAGGCATGCTGATGGTCACGGGAGCCGGATCGGCATCCATTTATGCCATCGCCTGGAGTGCCGTTCAGTAACCGGACGATGTTCTGACTGCAAACAACCTGGGTGTGGCGCTCAAAGACATGGGACAACTCTCAACAGCATTGAGGGTACTCACGTTGTGGGCCGGCGTGGGGGTAAGGGGAGAATATGGACGAGGTAACGTGGTGGGAGAAGCATCTGTGGGAGTAGAACTTACCGTGTGTACGAACGATGCAGTAAGGGATATCGCGTTCACCAGCTCGGTCAAGGCCGGACTGGGTGGCTTGCTGGAAACGGAGATCAGCGGTCGCTTTGCTGCGGAAGGTGGACCCTCGCTAAATGTTGATGCCGGCTTGTCTTTGCCATCCATTTCATTTTAGCTACAGGGATAAGGTTAAAAAAAAGATTGTTCAAGTTTCTAACGACAACGTATTGATATTTAGCATACATTTGCATTATCGATACGTCTAGGTGTAAAAATTAACCAGCATGAAAAAGATCATCTTTTTACTTTTGTTAATGGCTGCCTGCACGAATACAGTGGGGCAAAATATCGATTCACTCCTTGAAGCCGCCAGATCCAATCCCGACACCGCCATCATCAACCGATTATATGAAACCGGCAATGCAGTTGAATTGAGTGATCACGCTGCTGCAAAAAGAATTTACCGCACCGCAGGTGAACTGAGTGAGCAGATCGATTATCCGGTGGGACGCATCCGCTATGCTTCCAACTACACATACCTGCTCAACCTGGAAGGACAGCTCGATTCATCACTCACCATCAACCTGAGTGCACTGGCGCTGGCCCGTGAAATTGATGATCAGGAGCAGATTCACAAGGTGTTGGTTAATACCGGCAACGTGTATCATTACAAACAACTGTACAACACGGCACTGGAATATTACACCGAGGCTCTTCCCTGGTTCGAAAAGGCGGGTAATCACAGAAACCTTGCATCTCTCTACGACGTCATGCAGGTTCTTTACCAGAAAACGGGACAGCCCGAACAGGGTATCGCGTACGGAGAAAAGGCACTGGAACTATTAAAGGATCAGCCCGACGACATCACGCGCGGATACATATTGCTCAATATGGCCCCGCTATACTCGAGCTGTTTTCCACGCAGGTGGAAAGAGCATCTCGAGACCCTGCAGGAAGCGTTACGTATTGCGGAAGTGAACAATTTCAAAAATCTAAAAGCATCGGTGATGAACAACATCGGTAATTATTTCCTGCAGCATTATGATTATCAAAAGACAGAGGCCTATGGTAAGGAGGCCCTGATGTTGAATGAGTCCATTGGTAACATAAGCGGTTATCTGATCAGCAACAGGGCTCTGGCCTATTGTGATCTCAACAAGGGAGATTTTGAAAAAGCCGGGGCACGACTTCAGGAAGGGTTGAAAATTGCAAAAGAATATGAGTGGACGACAGAGGAAGGAAAATATTACGAGACCATGGCCGACCTTGTCTTGCTGAAAGATAGGGATTACATTAAAAGTCAACAGCTGATGTTTCTGGCAGATTCTTTGGGCAGCCTGGTTGTAAACGAACAAATCAGAAGAGCCAACGAAGAACTGAAGATCAAATATGAAACCGAGAAGAAGGAACATCAGATAACCACGCTTCAGGAAAGACAGCGATCCACTCTGCTCATCAGCTTTATCGGCGGTATCGCGTTACTGGCAGGATTGCTGGCGATGCTCTTTCTCTGGCTCTGGAGCAAACAAAAAAGGCGAAAGGCGGAGCTGCAGCTGCAACAATCGGAGCAGGAGAAGCAATTGGTGGCTACCCGCTCTATCCTTGAGGGCGAGATGCAGGAGCGCTCCCGGCTGGCGCGTGATCTGCACGACGGCCTGGGTGGTATTCTGTCGGCGGCAAAGATTAATATGAGCGAACTGAAGAGTGGTGCTACTTTGGAATATGCGGATGTGGAAAGCATCAACCGCATCATGGGGTTACTGGACGAGTCGCTGCATGAATTACGACGTGTTGCCCACCATCTGATGCCGGAGTCGCTGAGCCGTTACGGGTTGAAGGTTGCCCTCTCCGATTTTTGCCATACGGTGGAAAAGATAGAATATGCCTGGTTTGGTGAGGAGGAGCGGCTGGAGCCCCAGCTGGAAGTAGTGGTATACCGCATTGTCCATGAGCTGGTGAACAATGCGCTGAAATATTCAGATGCAACACGTATCCTGGTGCATATAGTACAGGACCGGGAGCGTATTTCGGTCACAGTGGAAGACAACGGGATCGGCTTCGACAGCAACGCCGCTACTACCGGTACCGGTTTACACCATATTCAGGAAAGAGTGACCGCACTGGATGGCAACATCGATATTTCCAGCGGGAGTGAAGGCACGGAAGTACATGTAGAATTAAAGATCAAGGAGAATGATACGGGTACAGTTAGTTGACGACCATCCATTGGTGGTGGAGGGGCTGGTGCGGATCATCAACGACTCAAAGATAGCCTGCATCACCGGTACGGCCAGCTCGCTGAAGGAATGCCGGAGAATAATCGCACGATGCGTTCCTGATGTGTTGCTGCTGGATATCGGGTTACCCGATGGCAATGGAATAGATGCCTGTGCAGAGATCCTGCAGGCGTATCCGGAGGTGAAGATACTGATGCTTACCGGCTACAGTGAGTTGAACGTCATCACCCGCTCACTTGAAAATGGTGCGTTGGGTTATGTACTGAAAAACTCCACGGTGGAGGAGATCATTGAAGGTATCTGCACGGTAGCCCTGGGTGAGCGTTTCCTGTGCGAAGAGGCAGATATCCTGTTGCGAACCAAAAAAAAAGAGATGATCATCCTCTCGCGTCGCGAACGAGAATTGTTGAAGCTGATTGCGGAGGGGCACACCATGAATGTCATCTCCGACAGGATGTGCATCGGGTACGAAACAGTCAAAAGCTACCGCAAGAACATCATGGCCAAACTACAGGTACCCAATACCGCTGCCCTTGTAAAATATGCCGTGGAGACAAAGATGGTATAATCAGCGGGGATGAAGGACCAGTGGGGCCACGAGGTAAAATCGATCAGATGCACCTTCAGTTTTGGATGGTTGATCAGCGGATCTCTCCTCACGAAGATCGTCACGCTCTCCACCTCGCTATCCTTCAGCAACAGTTGCAGCAGATCGCTGCCCGTGGCACCCGTGGCGCCGATCAGTAATGCTTTCATATCCGCTCTATTTAAATGATGGGTACAGCACGAACTCCGTCTCTCCCGGCACCTCCGGGAAGCGGCGGTCGATCCAATCCGTCTTCGCCTGTTGAAGACGATCTCTGTGCGAGGAGACGAAGTTCCAATCGATAAACCGATTCTCCGGAAACGGTTCGCCGCCGAAGAGGTAAACCGTCGTGTTGGCCCCCATCTCGAACGAGCAGAGGCGGCTGTTCTGCGCGATGAGCAGCTTCCCCGGCCCGAAGCGGTAGCTCTCGCTGTGCACCTCCCCTTCCAGGATATAGAGGCCGCTCTCGCCGTAGAGAGCATCGCCCGGGTCAAATGTCTGTGGCTGATCGCTTTTCAGTTCGATCAGGTAGAGCGGACTGTGAGCAGGCACCGGCGATTGTTTCCCGAATGCATCGCCGGCGATCAGCTTCATCTGAATCCCCTCCCTCTCCCAGGTGGGGATCTCCTCCGCGGGGATGTGGGTGAAGGAGGGCTCCGTCTCCTCCAGCTCCGTAGGCAGTGCCACCCATATCTGCATGCCGTGGAGCCGTTTAGGGGTGCCCCGCATCCGTTCGGGAGTCCGCTCGGAGTGCACCACCCCCCTGCCGGCCGTCATCCAGTTCACCGCCCCCGGCATGATCTCCACCTCGCTGCCGATGCTGTCGCGGTGCATGATCGCCCCCTCAAACAGGTAGGTAAGCGTGGAGAGGCCGATATGGGGATGGGGCGGCACATCCAGGTTCTCCTCCGCTCCCATCTTCGCGGGTCCCATATGGTCGATAAAGGCGAAAGGCCCCACCATCCGTTTCTGCCGGAAGGGCAGCAACCGTCCCACCATGAAATTGCCAATATTGGCCGCACGCTCTTCAATGATCAATCCGATGTTTGACATGCTCTGTTCTATTTAAATTTCAATCGATACCATATTCATCTTTTCCACCTGACCGGAGATGTATTGCAGGAACTCCGGTGAATCGATGATCTCGATATCCCCCATCAGACCGAGGACGAAGCGCCCCACCCCGTCGTAGGAGCACACCTCGGTCTCCAGCATCCACTCGTTGTCCGAGATCTTTTGCAGATGTTTCGAAGCAATCGGGAACTCCTCCACCAGGAGGCTGGTGGAGCGAAGGCCCAGCTTCAGTTTCAGCGGCAGCCGCTCATTGCTGTGCATCCGGAAGATATCGATGAAACCCGCCAAGTGTGCCTCCTCATGCCGCCAGGGCTCGGGCAGCAACTCCACCGCCCCGATACGGGAGACCCTGAAGAGCTTCACCTCGCTCTCCTCCAGGCAGTAGCACCACACCTGCTCGTAGTTGGTGGTGAAGGCGAATGCCTCCACCCTGCGGTCGCGGATATCGTTGCCGTGCGATGAGGAGTAGTTCTTCAGTAAAACAGTCTGCTGTTGCTCCATCGCCTGAACCAGCTGCCGCACGTTTCTGCTGTGCCTGCCGTTGACGATGGTCTCTGCCAGGATCTTGTAGTTGTAGACGGTGTAGAGCTTCTTCTTCAGGTTCTGTTTCAGGATATTGTTCTCGTCGATGCTCTCGATGGCCGACTTCAGGATGTAAGCCTCCTCTTCGGTGAAGTGGATCAGCTCACTGATATCCTTGAAGTAGGGCGATGATTTATCCAGCCGGATGCAATTATTCTTCTTCTTGATCACGAATCCCGCCGTGCGGAAGGTGTCGATGTAGCGATACACCGAGCGAGGGGTGATGGAGAGCCTGGTTGCGATCTCATCCACGGTCAGGTAGTTGTTGGCCGTGAGCAGTTTCATCAGCCGGAGCAGTCGTTCAAGTTTGGGTTGGTCCATGGTATTTTTTTTGAACAGGTGTCATAAACAGATCAGAGTAAACTCAACTCATAGGCAAAAGAATAGTCGATCGGGTGCGATTTGTTGGTTCTATTTTTGCTCCAGGCTTTTTCCTGATGACTTAACTCGATAACATCCTGTGTTGAAATATTCTTTAATCGCTCCTTCACATTCCGCATTATTTCCAATTCATCAGGGGTAAACATCGATTCATCAAAACTTTTTAAAGGAGTGTACTTTTCCCCTACACCGCCATCAGAAAATGAATGATAGCTTACATCCAACACATTTTCCTTTAAAAGTATATCGAATAAAGTATTGAAGTTATCCGGTACCGGTCCCATGTCGATAGGGCAATATCTTGCACCGCTGATTGATCTGTTGTGATATTTGTAATTGACGAAATCGGCATAGAAAAGCATTTTGTTCAACTTTGTTTTCCATACATCACTATCAATGATGAAGAACAGAACCATTTCCTTGAATTTCGTAAAGTCAGGCAGACTATATCCGGTAAACCGATCCCGCATTTTTTCTCCAAAGAATCGACCCAAAATCATTTCGTTGTCAGAAACTTGCTGCTTACACAGTTTCTCGACATTGGATTTTGCTTTTGCAAATTGTTTATCATCGTGCAGGTCGGAAAGACGCAGCATTTCCAAAAATTTATTTGGATCAGCCGCCATCTGAATTAATCTGGCATTAGCCTGTGTAGGCATCTCACCGGATTCATAATGACGGTAGGTATTGTCTCCAAATCCCAATACCTGCGCCATCCTGATTGCAGGAAGGTTATATTGTTCGCGAATATTTTTGATATCATCCGGGAAAGGAATATTATATTTTTCTCTGTATTGATTAACGACCTGGTTATAATTTAATTCAGCGAATACCTCATCTTCAAACTCCTCCTTTGTATCAACACAATACCAGCTATGAAAGAGTATGTCGAACTCCTCTTTGCGATAGGTCATTTTGCGCCATTCCTTCTTCACGACCATCTCTTTTCCTGTAATCGGACTAAGCATAATACTTTGAATTATTTTTTTAACTCTATTTGAATGGGTAAGTAATCGGGATCTTGCACCCTTTACCCTGATCTCTTCCAAGAATTTTTCAACTTCCTGTTTCGATTTCATTATTA
>JADMKJ010000167.1 GCA_015478855.1 Proteiniphilum sp. | reverse complement strand
GTCTCCACAGCCTCGGCACCGGAGTTCATCGGAAGCACCTTCTCGTAGCCAAAAAAGTCGTGGATATATTTCTCATAGGGACCAAGTGAGTCGTTGTAGAAAGCGCGGGAGGTGAGGCACAGCCTCTCTGCCTGTTCCTTCAATGCATTTACGATCCTGGGATGGCAATGTCCCTGGTTTACGGCAGAGTAAGCCGATAAAAAATCGAAATACCTCTTGCCATCCACATCCCACACGTAGCACCTCTCTCCACGCGACAGCACTACCGGCAGCGGATGATAATTATGTGCCCCGTATCTCTCTTCCAGATCGATGTACTCTTTTGCGTTGGATGATATCTTCATACGATTATTTTTTTTACCCCGGTGTGTATGCAATCCACGCGTTCATAAAAAACAGGTTAGGGTTGCTTCACTCTCTGGAGTGATGATTCTTTCATTGTCAGGCTGACAATCATTTTAACTTATTTCAAGGTTGCGGAACAGGATCTCTGTCCCCTCACTCTGCAGTCCTATATGTCCCTCCTTCACCTCACTGGTGGCGCTGTTTTGCAGGATATCGTTGATCCGCACCTCTATAAGACCATCATTTACCGTGATGCTTACTTTATTCCACTCTGCAGTTGCTTTCTCACTCGAGGGTTGCAGCTTGCTGATCACGGGAAACGCGGGACGTTCGGTCACACCTTCGGGTAGCTTGAACTCTTTCAGGTCAGAACCGGCCAGCATCACCAGATCACCCGCCTTGCCTGCCATAAGCTGGCATTCTATACCTTTGGGGAACGGATTCGTGGGATCTTCAATCAGAAAGAAAACACCACTGTTGCTTGCCTCATCAACCCAGCGGTATTCCAGCTCAAGCGTGAAATTACGATATTTCTCAGCGGTATACATGTAACCGAGTGGTTCACCCTTTACAGAGATCATGCCATCTTCAACCGTGAATACCTGATCTCCCGGTAGGGTATCGTTCTCAAGTGCAAAATGCCAACCTGTTAGATCTCTGCCGTTAAAAATCTTTCCGGATTGTTGTGTGCAGCCGGTAAAAAAAAGTGCGATTAAGAGTACTCCCGAAAGGATCAATTTTTGCATGGTCTGTATTACTTTAGTAAATTGTATATCTTCTCTACAAATATAGACTTTTAATGCTGAAATTAAAACAAATCAACGCAAAAATGTCACACTGCCTGAGATCGGCTTAGTGAGTATGATCCTTCTGCTTTTAGGGGCCTTTTTATCTGAATGCGGCTCTCTCCTAAAAAAGTAAAAAAGATTGTGAGATAGAGCGGAAATAGATACATTTGCCCAAATTTCAGAGAGCAAGCAGATAAGCAGTACAAAAGATGAGTAAAGCACATTTTCTATGGGTGGATGATGAGATAGACCTTCTGACACCGTATGTTCTTTTTCTTAAAGAGAAGGGGTACAGCATGAGATGTGTCAATAATGGACGTGATGCACTTGAGATATGCCGTTCAGAGATGTTCGATCTCATTTTTCTTGATGAGCATATGCCCGGATTATCGGGGCTGGAGACACTCACTCTTCTGCATGCTTCGCAGCCCGGGGTGCCGGTGGTGATGATCACAAAAAGTGAGGATGAGGGAATCATGAATCAAGCTATAGGAAAAAAAATAACTGATTATCTCATTAAGCCGGTAAACCCTCATCAGGTGCTGATGGCCATCAAGAAGATCCTCGACAAGAAAACACTTATCTCTGAGACCACAACCGTCAATTACAGGAATGAGTTTAAAAAGTTAAGTCAGGAAATTGACCAATGTCTAACAGCCGATGACTGGACGGCTCTCTATCGGAAACTGGTTTACTGGGAGCTGGAGCTTGATCAGGCAGATGACCCGATGATGGAGATGCTTGCAGGGCAAAAAGCTGAAGCCAACCACGCTTTTGCGAAGTTCATACGAAGGAACTACGAAGAATGGATGATCGGCAGCACCGTTGCACCCTTGATGAGTCCCGCATTGTTTGGGAAACATCTTTTTCCCATGCTCAACAAGGGTGAGAAAATCTTCTTCATCCTCATCGACAATTTTCGTCTGGATCAGTGGCAGGCAGTGAAAGATGTTGTCAGTGAGCTCTTCTTCAGTGATGATGAACTCTACTTCAGTATATTACCCACTGCCACACCCTATGCACGTAATGCACTGTTTTCGGGACTTATGCCACGTCAGTTGGCTGAGCTATACCCCGATTTGTGGGTGCCGGAGATGATGGATGAGGGCAAGAACATGCTGGAGGAGCCGCTTATCCGGCATCAGTTAGAGCGATGCGGAATGACGCATCGTTTCAGCTATCATAAAATCAACACGAACCAGGAAGGGGAGAAGCTGGTGACCCGTTTTCAGGAGCTTGAAAAGAGTGACCTGAATGTATGGGTGTTCAATTTTATCGATATGATGTCACACGCACGAACCGATTCGAAGATGATCCGTGAACTGACTGCTGATGAAGCCGCATATCGTTCACTCACCCGCTCCTGGTTTCTGCATTCACCGCTGCTCACACTGCTGAGGATGATCGCTGCGAAAGGGTATAAGGCGGTGCTTACCACCGACCATGGTGCCATCAGGGTGAAAAATAGTGTGAAGGTGCTGGGTGATAAAGAGACCAATGTCAATCTTCGCTATAAGCTGGGCAGGAACCTGGGGTATGATGCCAGGAAGCTGTTTGACATCCTTCACCCGGCCAACTATGGGTTGCCCTCACCCAACATGAGCACGCGTTACATCTTTGCACTGAACAATGATTTCTTTGCTTACCCCAACAACTACAACCAGCATGTAACACACTATGAGCACAGCTATCAGCATGGAGGCATCTCCATGGAGGAGATGCTGATCCCCCTCGTCACACTCACACCAAAATAGATTTTTATGGAGATAGAAATAAAGGATTTATCGCAAATACATTCTGCGGCCCGCGAATTCATCGGGAAGATGGGTGATCACAAGGTCTTTGCTTTTTACGGAAGCATGGGTGCCGGGAAGACCACCTTCATCAAGGCTGTCTGTGAAGAGCTGGGTGTGAAGGAGATCGTGGCCAGTCCCACCTTTGCCATCATCAATGAGTACAAAGACAGGCATGGGGATTCAATTTATCATTTCGATTTTTACCGCATCAACAAGCTTGAGGAGGTGTATGACTTCGGTTATGAAGATTATTTTTACAGCGACAGCCTCTGCTTTATCGAGTGGCCTGAGCTTGTAGAGCAGGTCTTACCGCTGGACACGGTGAAAATAGCTATTCATGAAGTGAATGATGGTAGTCGGATTGTACAAACGAGATAACAATTTTTATAAACCACCTGTTAAACGAATCTGGAAAGAATCACTCTTATTGAGAGGTTTTCTGTGGCTAAATGCAGAAATTTCCATATATTCGCACACCAAAGGACCCGGTATGAAACGAGCATGCATTACGAAGTAACCGACGTAGTCAACAATGTTTTTCACTCAGGTTCATGATTGAAACAGGTTACATACCACCTTAATGAAGAAAATATTATTATCGTATGAAGAAATTTATCATAGCAGCTCTGATCTTGATCTCGTCACTCCCGGCATCGACACAGGTGAACACAGATCGTGTGATGATGATCGGCAAAAATGCATTGTACTTTGAAGATTACGTGCTGGCAATACAGTATTTCAATCAGGTGATCACAGCCAAGCCTTACCTTGCCGACCCCTATTACTTCAGGGCTATGGCCAAGTTCATGCTTGATGATTTCAAGGGAGCAGAAGAGGATGCATCGGACTGTCTGTTGCGCAACCCCTATTATACAGCTGCCTATCAGCTGCGTGGTGCTGCCCGGCAGAATCAGGAAAAGTACGGGCTTGCTGCCACTGATTACCAGCGAAGTCTTGAGTTTTTTCCCGAGGACAGGATCACGCTCGTAAATATGGGTATCGTCAATATCGAGATGGAGCAGCATGAAGTAGCAGAGAAATTTTTCGATGTGCTCCTGCGCCGTTTCCCTGACTACACCCCCGGCTACCTCACCCGTGCTCAGATGTACCTTGAGTTGAACGATACCACAAGTGCTATGGCCGACCTGAACAAAGCGATTGAAATTGATCCCTACACCGCACAGTCGTTCTCCGCCAGGGGATTGCTTCACTTTCAGCAGAAAGAGTTCAACAATGCCCTCGCTGACCTGGATGAAGCCATACGCCTCGATCCCTATTTCAATGGGAACTACATTAACAGGGGACTGGTGAAGTATAACCTGAATGACCTTCGTGGTGCTATGGCCGATTACGACAGGGTGATTGAGATGGATGAGAACAACCTTATCGCACGCTTTAACCGTGGGTTATTACGTGCGCAGGTAGCTGATAATAACCGGGCCATACGCGACTTCGACAAGGTGATTGAGCTGGAGCCGGAGAACACCATTGCCTACCTTAACAGGGCCATGTTACATAATGAGACAGGCAACAAGACAGGTGCTCTGGATGATCTGAACGTAGTGCTGGCAGCCTATCCTGAGTATTTCACAGGTTATTATATGCGGTCACAGTTGAAGCGTGAGCTGAATGACCTTCGTGGTGCTGAAAATGATTACCTGCTTGCACGTGCCGAAGAGTCGAAAGCACGCATGATAGCCACTGAGGACCCTGAACCATTCAAACGGAGTGACAAGGGTGAGTCGAAAGATACGCGCGAGGAGACCGACCAGAATATTGACAAGTTCAACCTGCTGGTGGTGGCCGATGATGACAATACACAAAAGTCTAAATACCAGCGTCAGAGTCGTGGAAAGGTGCAGAATATGAATGCACCTGTTTCGCCGGAGTCCAGGTTCGTCCTCACCTATTATGAGAGTGAGTATGAAGTACGTCGTCCGGTATATTTCTCAGAAACAATGGAGAAAGCCAATAATGAACTCGGTCTGACCTGGATACTGAAGGTGACAACCCTGGAAGCGCCATTGAATGAGCTGCAGATTCAAACACACTTCCGCTCCATCGACAACTATTCGAGAAGGCTTGAGGAAGAGCCGGGCAGTGCTGCGCTCTACTTCGGAAGGGGAATAGACTTTATGCTCGTGCAGGATTACGAGAACGCATTGAAGGATATAAACAGGGTCCTTACATTGAAGCCTGATATGCTGGTGGCTCATTTTGCGCGTGCGGTTGTACGTTCCAAGCAGTTGGAGTATGATCGTTTGCAGGAAGAGTCGATGATGATGGATAGAGGTACTGCTATTGATCTGCCTGAATTGACCAACATACGCGGTAAGATAAAGCTGCCCGAGATCTCCACTAAATCGATTGAGTATGAGGAGATACTGAAGGAGTATGAAGAGATCATCCGCCTGAATCCGGACTTTATCTATGCTTACTACAACCGGGCTGAGATCTTCAGCCTGGAGAAAGATTACCGTGCAGCGATCGCCGACTATACGAAAGCGATTGAGCTGGAGCCTCAGTTTGCTGAAGCCTATTTCAACCGCGGCATATCACGGCTCTCCATCGGTGAGACAGCAAAAGGACTTGATGACCTCCGTAAAGCAGGTGAGCTGGGTATCGTACAGTCTTACAGCATCATTAAAAGAATGCAGTAAAAAAAAGGAAATGATCTCCTTTTCCTGACATCAGGCAAAGTGGTCATCCCCTTATTCAGATGGTCAGATTGTTGATTATTCTGCTTTCCTGTAATGGATCTCACAACATTTGTCATCTGTAACCACACTGGCACCTTCACACTTGCAATCATCACAGCAGAAGAAATAAGCATTCACTCCCGATCCGCCGTAAACATTGAGGGCAGAGAGGAAAAGAGTAGTGAGGAGTATGAAAATGCTTTATCTCATATCAAAGAAAGTTATACTACCACTATGTAAATATTGGCATACAGGTTGTTAAAAAAAATCAAACCGGTCACGCTCATTCATATGGTTGATTGATGCAAAAATTGTAAATTCTCCTGAAATTGCTCTTTCATATATCACAAAATCACTACATTTGCATTCCAATATAAAAAAAAGCGTTATTAAGAATACTATAGCATGATAAAAATTACATTTCCCGATGCATCGGTAAGGGAATATGAAAAAGGAGTAACGGGTCTGGAAATTGCGCAGAGCATCAGTCAGCGTCTGGCGCAGGAGGTACTGGCTGCAAACGTGAATGGTGAGACATGGGATCTGACACGTCCTATTGAGGAGGATGCTTCGGTCAACCTGTTGAAATGGGATGATGATGAGGCCAAGCATGCCTACTGGCACTCCTCGGCACATCTCATGGCAGAGGCCCTGCAGGAGTTGTATCCCGGCATCAAGTTCGGCATCGGCCCGGCCATTGAGAATGGTTTCTACTACGATGTGGATCCGGGTGAAGGTGTCACCATCAAAGAGGCCGATTTCCCCGCCATCGAAAAGAAGATGATGGAGCTGATCGCCGCGAAGGAGGAGATTCAACGACAAAGCATTTCCAAAAACGATGCTGTAAGGATGTTCTCCGGGAGGGATGAACATTACAAGGTGGAGCTTATTAGTGAGCTGGAGGATGGCACCATCACCACTTACACACAGGGACGTTTTACCGATCTCTGTCGCGGTCCCCACCTGCCCAACACCTCCTATATCAGGGCGGTGAAGGTGTTATCCTCTGCCGGAGCCTACTGGCGCGGCGATGAGAAACGTCCGCAGCTGACACGTCTCTACGGTATCACCTTCCCGAAAAAGAAGATGCTCGATGAGTATCTGGTGATGCTCGAAGAGGCGAAGAAGCGGGACCACAGGAAAATAGGCAAAGAGCTCCAGCTGTTTGCTTTCTCACAGACAGTAGGTGCAGGTCTGCCCCTGTGGTTGCCCAAGGGTACGCAGTTACGTATGCGGCTGGAGGATTTCCTGAAGAAGATTCAACGCGAGTTTGACTACGAGCAGGTGATCACACCGCATATCGGACACAAGCAGTTGTATGTTACCTCGGGCCATTATGCCAAATACGGTAAGGATTCATTTCAACCGATACATACACCTGAGGAGGGGGAGGAGTTCCTGCTGAAACCAATGAACTGTCCTCACCACTGTGAGATATACAAAACATTTCCGCGTTCATACAAGGATCTGCCAATGCGGCTGGCCGAATTCGGCACTGTGTATCGTTATGAGCAGAGCGGCGAGCTGCACGGTCTGACCCGTGTACGCGGCTTTACCCAGGATGATGCGCATATCTTCTGTACACCCGACCAGGTGAAAGAGGAGTTCCTGAAGGTAGTGGATATCATCTTCATCATCTTCAAGGCGCTTGATTTTGAGCATTTTGAAGCGCAGATTTCGCTTCGCGATCCCGACAACAGAGAGAAGTATATCGGATCGGATGAGAACTGGGAGAGAGCGGAAAGGGCTATCGTGGAGGCATGTGAGGAGAAAGGACTGAAAGCGAAGGTGGAGCTTGGGGAAGCTGCTTTCTACGGGCCGAAGCTCGATTTCATGGTGAAGGATGCCCTCGGACGACGCTGGCAGCTGGGCACCATCCAGGTGGATTACAACCTGCCCGAACGGTTCGAGCTGGAATATACAGGCGCTGACAACCAGAAGCATCGTCCTGTGATGATCCACCGTGCACCGTTTGGATCTATGGAACGATTCGTGGCTGTGCTCATTGAGCATACTGCCGGTAAGTTCCCGCTCTGGTTGGCACCTACGCAGGCAGTGATCCTGCCGGTGAGCGAGAAATTCAATGAGTACGCATACAGCGTGGTGAAAGAGCTGAAGAGGTTCGATATCCGTGCTGAAGTGGACGACCGCAATGAAAAGGTGGGTCGCAAGATACGTGATAACGAGCTGAAAAGAATACCTTACCTTCTGATTGTAGGAGAGAAAGAGGCAGAAAATGAAGCTGTTTCTGTAAGAAAACAGGGTGGAGAAGACAAAGGTACGGTAAAATTACTTACATTTGCAGAAGAAATTTCACGTGAAGTGGAAGAGATGATGAACCCTGCGGTAAAAAGCAATTAAACATCTAATAAACAACGAATATTAAATTATAAATCAGTCAAACAGAGAAAACATTAACAACATCTGAATGAGAAAAGACTCAAAAGACAAAAACCGGATCAATGACAGAATCCGGGTACCGGAAGTCCGTTTAGTAGGCGACAATGTGACAGAGGGTATTTATGCCACAAGAGAAGCGTTAAAAATTGCCCATGACCTGGAATTGGATCTTGTTGAGATTGCACCTACGGCAAAGCCGCCCGTATGCAGGATCATGGACTACAAGAAGTTTGTTTATCAGCAAAAGAAAAAGCTGAAAGAGCAGAAGGCCAAAGCAGTCAAGGTTACAGTGAAGGAGATCCGGTTTGGTCCCCAGACTGATGACCATGATTACAATTTCAAGATGAAACATGCGATGAACTTCCTGAGTGAAGGCTCAAAAGTGAAAGCGTATGTCTTTTTCAGGGGACGCTCCATTCTTTTCAAGGAGCAGGGTGAAGTGTTGTTGTTGCGTTTTGCCAATGACCTGGAAGAGTATGCCAAGGTGGAACATATGCCCATCATGGAAGGTAAACGCATGTCGGTGATGCTTACTCCCAAAAAGAGTGGTGCCGCACCCAAGAAAGAGAACAAAGAGAGCAAAGATAATAAAGAGGCGTAACAAGGAATCTGGTTACTTCCATCCGTGAACAGTACCGGCTACAATTATTTTAGCCGGTTTTTTTCTTTCGGGGGGGTATCACCATTTTCTATTACAAATGAATATTCAAAGAAACATGGCATAAATGGGTTATTATCCAAATAAGTAAGACTATTACTGTTTGTAATGCAAATTAAGTTTGACAAATATTGTTTGTATAACTCAACTATTATCATTACTTTTGCAAACTTTTTCGCTTGACCGAAGAAGTAGAAAGAATTATTATATTAACAAATTCAAGGAGAGCAAAATGCCAAAAATGAAGACTAATTCCGGTGCCAAAAAAAGGTTTACCCTTACCGGAACAGGAAAAATCAAACGGAAACATGCGTACAAAAGTCATATTTTGACGAAAAAGTCCAAGAAGAGAAAGAGAAATCTTACTCAGACAGGCCTTGTGCACAAATCAGACTTGAAAAATATCAAGATGCTACTGGCATTGAAATAATTATTGCAGTCAGTTTCCAAAAAAAAGATTTAGTAACAGGATGTATGCACAAAAGAGTTCTGCAAGACAGGGACGCTATCATTCAAAACAAGTAACATTATGCCAAGATCAGTAAATCATGTTGCGTCGCGCAACCGCAGAAAGAAAGTTCTGAAATTAACCAGAGGCTACATCGGTGCCCGCAAGAATGTGTGGACAGTAGCCAAGAACACGTGGGAAAAAGGTCTTACCTATGCCTATCGTGACCGTAAAAACAAAAAACGCAGCTTCCGTGCATTATGGATCCAGCGTATCAATGCTGCCGCCCGCGAAAACGGCATGTCTTATTCCCGTTTGATGGGTGCACTGCACAAGAATGAAATTGATATCAACCGCAAAGTGCTTGCCGACCTGGCGATGAACCATCCCGAAGCTTTCAAAGCCATCGTGGATAAAGTGAAATAGATATCTTCTGCGGATAAAGAATAGAAAGGGAGAAACTCAGAAGGGTTCTTCCTTTTTTTATTTTATCTTTGTGTAAATAGTGAAACAGAAGCTTACGAGTGAGTAGACTGAGCTCTCCGGAAACCGTTGATCGGTTTAAATGAGCTAATGTCTATAATCACTTAAGATAAATTTGTATGATTACAAAGCATTTATTCCGGACCGTCTCAATTTTTCTTCTGGCAGGAGTTGCATTTGCAGGATGTAATTCATCGCACCGATCAACAGCAGAGCCGGCCACCTACGCAAACCCACTGCCTGTAGCTTTGGGTGATCCGTTCGTGCTCTCTGCTTCCGACGGCAAATATTATATGTATGGTACGGGAGGTGTGGAGAAAGGATTTGGTGCTTACAGCTCCGACAACCTGATCGATTGGCATTACGAGGGGCAGGTCTATTCCGGTGACAACCCGGATTCATGGACCCTGAAAAACTACTGGGCCCCGGAGGTGTATGAGAAGGAGGGTAAATATTATATGTTCTTTAGCGCCGACTGGAAGGTGAATCCCACCAATGAGCTGGAGAACTTCCGTATTGGTGTTGCGGTTGCCGACAGTCCAACAGGACCTTTCACTGAGGTATCCGATAAACCTTTGTTCGATCCGGGTTATCCCATCATCGATGCCAATATCCTACAGCACAACGACAAGACATACCTCTATTATTCACGCTGTTGTTACAAGAACCCTGTGGAGAGTGAGGTGGCAGACTGGGCCCGCGCAGAGAATCTGTTTGATGAGATTGAGGAGAGCTGGGTCTATGGCGTGGAGATTTCGAGCGATTTCACTAACGTGATTGGTGAACCTGTACTGCTTCTGCAGCCACCCTCCAGAATGAGCGATCCGCAAACAGAGTGGGAGAGCCGCTCTGTCACCAGCGGGGAGGTGAACCGCCGCTGGACCGAAGGATCTTTTGCCTTTGATCACGACGACAAGATCTATATGATGTACTCGGCCAACTTCTTCGGAGGGCAAAATTATGCTGTAGGTTATGCTGTTGCCGGGCAACCGTTGGGCCCTTTCACCAAAGCACAGAATAATCCAGTATTGGAGAAGAACAGTACCAGTGGGGGTGAAGTGACCGGTACCGGACACAATATGATGGTACGCTCAAAAGATGGCAAGAAGATGTACACAGTCTATCACGGGCGTACAGAAAAGACAGGCGATGAAAGAGTGGTGTTCATCGATGAGATGAAGATTGATGAGAATGGCTTGCTGACTGTGGATGGTCCCTCTACCACGGAGAAGGAACTATAAAAGATTATTGTATGAAGACATATACAGTGGAGGAGCAGGAGCATATAGAAGAATTAATCCGTTCCTGTACATTATGTTACGTTGGGATGGCCGATGAGAAGGGTATACCCTACGTGCTGCCGATGAACTTCGGATATGCAGAGGAGATTATTTATCTCCATTCGGCACAGGAAGGACATTCCATCACTATCCTCGAACAGAACCCCAATGTATGTATCACCTTCTGCACCGACCCCAGACTGGTCTGGCAGAATGAAGAGGTGGCCTGCAGCTACAGGATGCGCTCCGACAGCGTGATCTGTCATGGCAGGGTGGTGTTCGAGGAGGATTACGATGAAAAGGTGAAAGCGCTGAATATCATTATGCGTCAGTATTCCGACAGGGAGTTCACCTATTCAGCTCCCTCTGTCAGGAACGTGAAGATATGGAAAGTGGCTGTTGAGAAGATCTCGGCCAGAGAATTCGGTGTTCCCAATAAGAATGCGTTAAAATACAAAGATGGCAGTTCATTTTAACAGAGATGTGTAAATTGACATCTTTACAAAACATTTGATCCTCTCAATCTGTTTAGAAAGAACATTTTAAAAATCACACTAAAACCTTTTGGTTCAATGAAGAAAATAACGACCCTTGTTGCGGCCATGCTGATTGTGCTGGCTGCTTCCGCTGATGAGCCTCAAAGCAAAAAGAGCGTAAAGCCGATAGAGCTGACAAAAGCGACCTTCCTTGAGATGGTCTTCAATTATGAAAACAATCCGGAAGAGTGGGCATACATTGGTGACAAACCGGCTATTGTCGATTTTTATGCCACCTGGTGCGGTCCCTGCCGGATCACCTCTCCCATATTAAAGGATCTGGCTGCAGAATACGGCGATGACATCTATGTCTATAAAATTGATGTGGATAAAGAGCCTGAGCTGGCAGCCATGTTCGGTGTGCAAAGTATCCCGACGTTTCTTTTTATCCCCATGAACGAGCAACCGCAGATAGCGATGGGTGCCCTGCCAAAAAAATCGTTCAAAGAGGTGATAGAGACTTTCCTGCTGAAGAAAGAAACACTTTAATCCCATATTCCGAAGCAATGATCACAAGCCTGCAGAATCCGGCGATAAAGAATATCGTGAAGCTGTCGAAAAGCAAAGAAAGACTCGGACAACAGCTTTTTGTGATCGAGGGGGCACGGGAGCTGTCGCTGGCACTGCAGAGCGATTACCGGGTGGAGTCTCTCTACGTATGTCCCGAACTGTTTGATAAGACAAAGTATCCCGAAGTGCTGGATGCATTGCCCGAAGCCGCACTGTTCGAGATATCCCCCGCAGTCTTTGCAAAGATTGCCTACAGGGAGAACTCCGACGGCATCGTGGCACTGGCAAAGCCGAAGTCTCATAGCCTGAGTGATATCAGGCTGTCAGACAATCCTTTTGTCATCATCCTGGAAGCGGTGGAGAAGCCGGGGAACCTGGGTGCCGTTCTGCGTACGGCTGATGCTGCGGCAGTGGATGCGGTGATCATCTGCGATCCGCAGTGCGACCTCTATAATCCCAATGTGATCCGCTCAGGTGTGGGGGGGCTCTTCACGGTGCAGACCGCTGTCTGCTCATCGGAGGAGGCGTTTGCATGGCTCAGGGCCAACGGCATCAGTGCTTATGCCGCAGAGTTGCAGGCGTCCGCTTTCTATCAGGATACCGATTTCCGGCAACCCTCGGCCATTGTGATGGGTACCGAAGCAGATGGCCTGTCCGCTTTCTGGCTCGGGAACGTCACAAAACGGGTTAAGATCCCGATGAGGGGAAAGATTGATTCTCTCAATGTCTCTGTCTCCACCGCCGTCATCACCTTCGAAGCGATGCGGCAGAGAGGGTTCTGACACCACCTATCTTACCCACAACAAGTTTTTTTTCGTTGGCATATTGAATTATGTCTGCGCTTTTTTAACAGGAAAAAAGCAGGCTCTGTCTTTATACAGCCTGCTTAAGTAGTTGTAATTATTCACGTTGGACGACTAGTTCATTTTTTTGTATACCCTGACATAATCAATTTGAAATTGATGAGGGAACAGTGAGTCGTCAATACCTTTC
>JADMKJ010000166.1 GCA_015478855.1 Proteiniphilum sp. | reverse complement strand
TCAAGAAAATGGCTAAAGAAGTTGCCGGACAACTAAAATTACAAATCAAAGGAGGAGCTGCAAATCCATCTCCCCCGGTAGGACCCGCGCTGGGTTCCAAAGGGATCAACATCATGGAGTTTTGCAAGCAATTCAATGCCAGAACTCAAGACAAAGCCGGAAAAGTATTACCAGTGGTAATCACTTACTACGTCGATAAGTCTTTTGATTTTATTGTTAAAACACCACCGGTTGCGATTCAGTTATTAGAAGCCAGTAAGCTTAAAGGCGGTTCACCAGAACCTAATCGTAAGAAAGTAGCTGAGGTTACCTGGGAACAGGTGAAAACCATTGCTGAAGAAAAAATGACCGATTTAAACTGCTTCACTATTGAATCTGCAATGAGAATGGTAGCCGGAACGGCTCGGAGCATGGGTATCACAGTAAAAGGGGATTTTCCTGAAATTATTAATAATTAAAACTTCAATTAAGAAATGAGTAAACTGACAAAAAATCAGAAGTTGGCTTTAAGCAAGATTGAAGTGGATAAAACCTACACACTGAAAGAAGCGTCTGCATTGGTTAAAGAAATCTCTACGACCAAATTTGACGCCTCTGTTGATATCGATGTACGCCTCGGCGTAGATCCGCGTAAAGCTAACCAGATGGTAAGGGGCGTAGTGTCTCTGCCACACGGAACAGGAAAACAAGTAAGAGTTCTTGTATTGTGTTCTCCAGAAGCTGAAGCCGACGCAAAAGAAGCCGGCGCAGACTATGTGGGACTCGATGAATATATCGAAAAAATTAAAGGAGGTTGGACCGATGTGGATGTCATCATCACACAACCGCAAATCATGGGTAAAATTGGTGCTCTCGGCCGTATTTTAGGGCCGCGTGGATTAATGCCAAACCCAAAGAGCGGAACTGTTACTCCCGACGTGGCGAAGGCTGTGCAGGAAGTAAAACAGGGGAAAATCGACTTTAAAGTAGACAAAGCTGGTATTATTCACACCTCTATTGGAAAAGTATCTTTCACGCCGGAACAGATTCGAGACAACGCAAAAGAATTTATTCAAACGTTGATCAAATTAAAACCGACAGCAGCAAAAGGTACCTATATTAAGAGTATTTATCTTTCCAGTACGATGAGTCCAGGTATTAAAGTGGACAGTAAGTCGGCAGAAGAATCTAATTAACAAAGAAGAAGTCTATGAAAAAGGAAGATAAACAACGAATAATAAAGCAGATAGCAACAACACTTCAGGAGTACGACAACTTCTACCTTACTGATATCTCTACACTCAGTGCAGTGAAAACAAGTAAGTTGAGAAGAGAATGTTCGAAAGAAGATATTAAGTTGCTGGTGGTAAAAAACACCTTGTTGCACAAAGCATTTGAGTCGCTCGAAAGAGATTATGAAGAGATGTATCCCATCTTAAAAGGGAATACAGCCATCATGTTCTCCAACGTGGCGAATGCTCCTGCAAAGCTTATTGATAAATACAAAGCTGAAAAAATACCCTCTTTTAAAGGAGCGTATGTTCAGGAAAGTTTCTATATCGGCGCTGATGCGTTGAAAGACCTTGTAAATATCAAGAGCAAAACGGAGCTTATTGGAGAAGTTATCGCACTCTTACAGTCACCTGCAAAGAATGTTATTTCCGCACTCCAATCCGGCGGTACAATACTCCACGGTGTATTGCAGACGTTGTCGGAAAAAGAATCATCCAATTAAGCAGGAGCAAAACAGATCTGGCTCCTCCCTGGCTAAAAACAGGTTTTGTATCGTTTTGACAGGCTGGATAAAGAGGAAGAGGGATCGTTGTTTTGCAGTGCGAAGAGATGTTCGAAAGCATTCAGAATTCATTTACAATCAACAAACAGAATTAGTAATCAATTTTAATAAATACAAAAAATGGCAGACTTAAAAAAATTTGCAGAAGAATTAGTTAACTTGACAGTGAAAGAAGTTAACGAACTGGCTGAAATTTTAAAAACGGAGTACGGTATCGAACCGGCTGCTGCGGCTGTTGCTGTAGCTGCAGGTCCTGCTGCAGGCGGTGAAGCAGCGGTGGAAGAAAAATCTTCTTTCGATGTGATTCTTAAAAGTGCCGGATCAGCTAAGTTGGCTGTGGTAAAGGCAGTGAAAGAACTTACCGGACTCGGACTGAAAGAAGCAAAAGATTTAGTGGACGGAGCTCCCAGCGAATTGAAAAAAGGTGTAACAAAAGACGAAGCAGACGCTTTGAAAAAACAACTTGAAGAGGCTGGAGCAGAAGTTGAACTTAAATAGCATTTACCTAAATTAGGTTAATATGGTTAGGAATCTTCTTCCTGAAGATTCTTAACCTTTTGTGTCAATATATATTAGGTTCATAAACTCATTTCCATGTCTTCAAATAACGCCAATCAAAGAATCAATTTTGCGTCGATTACAAATCCGCTCGATTTTCCGGATTTTCTGGAAGTACAGTTAAAATCGTTTCAGGATTTCATTCAGCTTGACGCCCCCCCTGAGAGTAGAAAAAATGAAGGATTGTACAAGGTTTTTACGGAAAACTTCCCTATCACTGACACCCGGAATAATTTTGTACTTGAATTTTTAGATTACTACGTCGATCCTCCGCGCTATACGATTGAGGAGTGTGTTGACAGAGGTCTCACCTATAGTGTTCCGCTAAAGGCAAAGCTTTATTTGTATTGTACCGACCCTGATCATGAAGACTTCACCCCTGTAATTCAGGATGTCTACCTGGGTACGATCCCCTATATGACAGAAAAGGGAACATTCGTGATCAACGGAGCTGAGCGCGTTATTGTTTCACAACTACACCGCTCTCCCGGTGTATTCTTTGGTCAGAGCCTCCATGCCAACGGAACTGTTCTTTACTCCGCCCGCATCATTCCGTTCAAAGGGTCCTGGATTGAGTTTGCTACTGACATCAACAGTGTGATGTACGCGTATATCGACCGTAAAAAGAAATTACCCGTCACCACGCTGCTACGTGCCATCGGTTTCGAGAGCGACAAAGATATCCTTGAAATCTTTGATCTGGCAGAAGAGGTGAAAGTGAACAAGACAAACCTGAAGAAGGTTGCCGGACGCAAGCTTGCCGCCCGTGTACTGAAATCATGGATGGAAGATTTCGTGGATGAAGACACCGGCGAGGTGACCTCCATCGAAAGAAACGAAGTGATCATTGAGCGTGAGACGATACTTGAACCGGATCATATGGAGAGTATCCTCGAGTCAGGCGTATCCTATATTCTGCTGCACAAGGAGACGACGAACGCATCTGATTACTCCATCATTTACAATACACTACAGAAAGATCCGAGCAACTCGGAGATTGATGCCATACGCCATATCTATCGCCAGCTGCGTAGTGCCGAGCCGGCAGACGATACCAGTGCCCGTGAGGTGATCAACAATCTTTTCTTTTCTGAGAAGAGATATGACCTTGGCGATGTGGGCCGTTACAGGATAAACAAAAAACTCAATCTCGATATAGATGTCAACGTGAGTGTACTCACCAAGGAAGACATCATCGAGATCATCAAATACCTTATCGAGCTAATCAACTCCAAGACGGTGGTGGACGATATTGACCACCTCAGCAACAGGCGTGTACGCACGGTAGGGGAACAATTATACACCCAGTTCGGCGTGGGATTGAACCGTATGGCACGTATCATTCGTGAAAGGATGAACGTACGTGACAATGAGGTCTTCACCCCTATCGACCTGATCAATGCGAAGACCATCTCGTCGGTGATCAACACCTTCTTTGGTACCAATGCGCTTTCGCAATTCATGGATCAGACGAACCCACTGGCTGAGATCACACACAAACGCCGTCTCTCTGCGCTCGGGCCGGGCGGGCTCTCACGTGAGCGTGCAGGATTTGAAGTACGTGACGTTCACTTCACCCACTATGGTCGTCTTTGTCCCATCGAAACACCGGAAGGACCGAACATCGGACTTATCTCCTCGCTTTGCGTTTATGCCAAGATCAACGACCTTGGCTTCATTGAAACACCTTACCGTAAGGTAGAGAACAGTGTGGTAAACATTAAAAACGAGGAAATCATCTATCTTGCTGCCGAGGAAGAAGAGAACAAGCTCATAGCGCAGGGTAATGCCCCACTCGATGAGAAGGGTAACTTTATCAACTCGCGTGTGAAAGCCAGACAAGATGCCGACTATCCTGTGATTGCACCGGAGGATGTGGAGCTGATGGACGTATCGCCCATGCAGATAGCCTCCATTGCAGCATCACTCATCCCCTTCCTTGAGCATGATGATGCCAACCGTGCATTGATGGGATCGAACATGATGCGCCAGGCTGTACCACTGATGAGAACCGAATCACCCGTGGTGGGCACCGGACTGGAGAATCAGCTTATCCAGGACTCCCGTTCTCAGATCATGGCTGAGGGCAACGGTGAGATTGTCTACATGGATGCCACGACCATCAAGATAAAGTATGAACGTAGCGAAGATCAGGATTTCACCAGTTTCGACGCTCCGGAGAAAACGTATTACATTCCAAAATTCCGCAAGACCAACCAGAATACCACCATCGATCTGCGACCTATATGTAAAGTGGGACAGAAGGTGAAGAAGGGTGAGATCCTTACCGAAGGATATGCCACTGAGAATGGTGAGCTGGCAATAGGCAAGAACCTGAAAGTGGCATTCATGCCATGGAAAGGGTATAACTTCGAGGATGCCATCGTGCTGAACGAACGTATGGTGAGCGATGATGTCTTCACCTCCATCCATGTGGAAGAATTTTCACTTGAGGTACGTGAGACAAAGCGGGGGCTGGAAGAACTCACCTCCGACATTCCTAATGTGAGTGAAGAGGCAACGAAAGACCTTGATGAAAAAGGTATCGTACGTATAGGTGCCCGTATCAAGCCGGGAGACATCCTTATCGGAAAGATTACCCCCAAGGGGGAATCAGACCCCTCACCCGAAGAAAAGCTCCTTCGTGCCATCTTTGGTGACAAGGCAGGCGACGTGAAAGATGCATCAATGAAAGCGTCTCCCTCACTCAAGGGTGTGGTTATCAACACCAATCTTTTCTCTAAAGCTTCCAAGAAAGGAAAAACGAAACTCTCCAATAAAGCGCTACTTCCCAAACTCGATGAAGAGTATGAAAACAAAATGGAAGAGTTGAGAAAAGTGCTTATCGACAAGCTGCTGATGCTTACCGACGGGAAATCGTCGGCAGGTGTGAAGGACTACACCAACATGGATATTGTTCCCAAGGGTGCGAAATTTACACTAAAGGTTCTCTCAGACATCGATTTCCAGTCTGTACAGCTTAACAAGTGGACCACCGATGCCCATAAGAACGAATTGATCCGCTCAACAGTGATCAACTACCTGCGCCGTCACAAGGAGCTCGATTCTGAAGTAAAACGGAAACGTTTTGATTTCACCATTGGAGATGAACTACCTTCGGGAATCATGCAGATTGCCAAAGTGTACGTGGCAAAAAAACGGAAGATACAGGTGGGAGACAAAATGGCTGGACGTCACGGAAATAAAGGGATTGTTTCCAGAATCGTACGTAAGGAGGATATGCCTTTCCTTGCCGACGGAACAACCGTAGACATCGTATTGAACCCCCTGGGTGTGCCATCACGTATGAACCTTGGACAGATCTTCGAGACTGTGCTGGGATGGGCTGGAAAAGAACTGGGAGTGAAATTTGCGACACCCATTTTCGACGGAGCCTCGCTCGATGACCTCACTGTCTGGACAGACAAGGCCAAATTACCGGCATTCGGGAAAACCTATCTCTACGATGGAGGTACAGGAGAACGTTTCGACCAACCGGCAACGGTAGGTATCATCTACATGCTCAAACTCGGCCACATGGTGGAAGATAAGATGCATGCCCGTTCCATTGGTCCCTACTCACTCATCACCCAACAACCCCTGGGTGGTAAGGCACAGTTTGGGGGACAGCGTTTCGGAGAGATGGAGGTTTGGGCACTCGAAGCATTCGGTGCCGCTCATATCCTTCAGGAAATCCTTACCGTTAAATCGGACGACGTAGTAGGACGCTCTAAAGCATACGAAGCAATCGTGAAAGGAGAGGCTATGCCTTCTGCGGGCATACCCGAATCACTGAACGTACTGCTTCACGAGCTCAAGGGACTGGGGCTTAACATCACCCTCGATTAAGATATTCCGAATCAGACCTGTGTGTCATACTTAGTGACACCCGGGCTCGGAATAATGATTTAAAAAATTCCGATAACTCTTTATACTCATAACATATATGGCATTTAGAAAAGACAATAAAATAAAGAGTAGCTTTTCAAAAATTACTATTGGGCTGGCTTCGCCCGAACAAATTCTGGAAAACTCTTTTGGCGAAGTGCTGAAACCCGAAACGATTAACTATCGTACGTACAAGCCCGAACGCGACGGTTTGTTTTGCGAACGTATCTTCGGGCCGGTAAAGGACTATGAATGTCACTGCGGTAAGTACAAACGCATTCGCTATAAAGGCATTGTATGTGATCGTTGCGGTGTGGAAGTGACTGAGAAGAAAGTACGACGTGAACGTACGGGACATATCCATCTGGTGGTTCCTGTGGCACACATCTGGTACTTCCGCTCACTGCCCAACAAAATAGGTTATCTGCTGGGTATACCCACCAAGAAGCTTGATACCATTATCTATTACGAACGATATGTGGTTATTCAGGCGGGACTACTGGAAGAGAAGGTCAGCAAAAGAGACCTCCTCACTGAAGAGGAGTACCTCGATCTGCTGGAAACACTCCCCAAAGAGAACCAGATGCTCGAGGATAGTGATCCCAACAAATTCATAGCGAAGATGGGCGCCGAAGCCATTCTCGATCTGCTGGAAAGATTGAATCTGGACAAGCTGGCCAACCAGCTACGCCACCGTGCCAGCACCGACACATCGCAACAACGTAAGAACGAAGCGCTGAAACAACTGCAGGTCGTAGAGGCCTTCCGTGGATCGAAGAACATCAACAAGCCGGAATGGATGATCATGAAAGTGGTCCCCGTGATACCACCCGATCTGCGCCCACTGGTACCACTGGACGGGGGTCGTTTTGCCACCTCCGACCTGAATGATTTGTATCGTCGTGTCATCATCCGTAATAACCGTCTGAAAAGACTGATCGATATTAAGGCTCCCGATGTGATCCTGCGTAATGAAAAGCGCATGCTTCAGGAATCTGTGGACTCACTCTTCGACAACTCACGTAAATCAAGCGCCATCAAAACCGAATCGAACCGTCCGCTGAAATCCCTCTCCGACAGTTTGAAAGGTAAACAGGGGCGTTTCCGTCAGAACCTGCTTGGTAAACGTGTGGATTACTCTGCCCGTTCGGTGATCGTGGTTGGTCCGGAACTGAAGATGCATGAATGCGGTATACCTAAAGATATGGCCGCCGAGCTCTATAAGCCGTTTATCATCCGTAAACTGATTGAAAGAGGAATAGTGAAGACGGTGAAATCAGCCAAGAAGATCGTGGACAGAAAAGAGCCCGTGGTATATGATATCCTGGAATATGTGATGAAAGGGCATCCGGTGCTACTCAACCGTGCCCCTACCCTTCACCGTCTGGGTATTCAGGCATTCCAGCCGAAGCTCATTGAAGGTAAAGCCATTCAGTTGCACCCGTTGGCCTGTACGGCGTTCAACGCTGACTTCGACGGTGACCAGATGGCCGTCCACCTGCCTCTTGGCAACGAGGCGGTGCTGGAAGCACAGCTGCTGATGCTCGCCTCACACAATATCCTCAACCCCGCCAACGGAGCACCTATCACCGTTCCTTCACAGGACATGGTGCTCGGACTCTATTACATAACGAAAATCCGTCCTGGAGCAAAAGGTGAAGGCATGACCTTCTATGGTGAAGAGGAAGCGATTATTGCATACAACGAAAAGAGAGTAGATGTACACGCCCTGGTGAAAGTGATCGTGGATGATATCGACGAGAATGGCGACCCCATCCGCAAGATGCATGAAACCACCGTTGGACGTGTGATCACCAACGAAGCCATACCCAAAGAGGTAGGATACATCAATGAGCTTCTTTCCAAGAAGTCACTACGTGATATCATCGGCAAGGTGATCAAGACCTGTGGTGTAGCACGTACGGCACAATATCTCGACGATATCAAAGACCTGGGTTACACCATGGCTTTCAAGGGTGGTTTATCGTTCAACCTGGATGATGTGATCATTCCGGTAGAAAAAGAAACCCTGATTCAGGAGGGATATGCCGAAGTGGAGCAGATAATGGAGAACTACAACATGGGTTTCATCACCTATAACGAACGTTATAATCAGATCATTGACACATGGACTCATATCAACTCCAAGTTGTCTAACATTCTGATGAAGCAGATATCGGAAGACGATCAGGGCTTCAACTCTGTATATATGATGCTTGATTCCGGTGCCCGTGGTTCACGCGAGCAGATCCGTCAGTTGTCGGGTATGCGTGGATTGATGGCCAAACCGCAGAAGAGCGGTGCTGAAGGTGCACAGATTATCGAGAACCCGATCCTTGCAAACTTTAAAGAGGGATTGTCGGTGCTTGAGTACTTTATCTCTACCCACGGTGCACGTAAAGGTCTTGCCGATACAGCCCTGAAAACAGCCGATGCGGGTTACCTTACACGACGTCTGGTTGATGTTTCACAGGATGTCATCATCAATGAAGAGGATTGTGGCACACTGCGCGGACTAGCTGCGACCACCATAAAGAACAACGATGAGGTGATTGCCTCTCTCTACGAGCGCATCCTGGGTCGTGTTTCGGTACATGATGTACAGCATCCCAACACCGGTGAAGTCCTCATCACCTCCGGAGAAGAGATCACTGAAGATGTAGCTAAAAAAATTGACGAGTCACCTATAGAACGTGTGGAGATCCGCTCGGTGCTTACCTGCGAATCACATCACGGTGTATGTGCAAAATGTTACGGCAGAAACCTTGCCACCGGTCAGATGGTGCAAAAGGGAGAAGCTGTGGGCGTGATCGCAGCACAATCCATCGGTGAACCGGGTACACAGCTTACACTGCGTACGTTCCACGTGGGTGGTATTGCCTCCAATATAGCTACAGAAAACAGTATCATCACCAAATATGACGGTATCGTTGAATTCGACGAGCTGCGCTTTGTGGAGACAACCGATGCAGACGGCAAATCATATAAAGTGGTTGTCAGCCGTCTGGTGGAGATGCGCATCATCGATCCCAACACTAAAATAGTGCTGATATCTCACAACATACCATACGGTTCTAAACTCTACGTTAGTGAGGGGGATAAGATCGAGAAGGGCAATCTGATATGCGAATGGGACCCCTTCAATGCTGTGATTGTTTCGGAAGCAAGCGGAAAAATCCGTTTCGAGAACTTCACCGAAAACATGACCTACAAGGTTGAATCGGATGAACAGACCGGTTTGAAGGAAAAAGTGATCATTGAATCACGCGATAAGACAAGAGCACCTTCGGCGCATATCGTGAACAAGAATGACGATATATTACGTACCTATACCCTGCCGCTCGGATCGCATATTGTGAAGAACGAGAACGACGAAATCAAAGCAGGAGAGACACTGGTGAAGATACCACGTGCAATAGGTAAAGCAGGTGATATCACGGGAGGTCTCCCGCGTGTGACCGAACTCTTTGAAGCACGTAATCCCTCCAACCCGGCAGTTGTTGCCGAGATAGACGGAGAGATCTCTTTCGGGAAGATCAAACGAGGTAACCAGGAGATATCAGTCACCTCCAAGACAGGAGAGACCAAGAAATACATGGTTCCGCTTTCCAAGCAGATCCTTGTACAGGAGAATGACTATATCCGTGCCGGCATGGCACTTTCTGAAGGTGCTACCACACCATCCGATATCCTGGCAATCATGGGGCCGACAGCCGTGCAGGAGTACATTGTGAACGAGGTGCAGGATGTATACCGTCTGCAGGGTGTGAAGATCAACGACAAGCACTTTGAGGTGATTGTTCGTCAGATGATGCGCAAGGTGGAAGTGGTTGATCCGGGTGATACCCGTTTCCTCGAGCAACAACTGGTCGACAAGCATGTCATGATGGAAGAGAATGACCGCATCTGGGGCAAGAAAGTAATCATGGACGCCGGTGACTCACAGATATTCGAGCCGGGCCAGATCGTCACCGTGCGCAAGCTGCGTGATGAGAACAGCTCGCTGAAACGTCGTGACATGAAACCTGTGGAGGCACGTGATGCCATACCTGCTACAGCCAACCAGGTATTGCAGGGAATCACACGTGCTGCACTGCAGACAACCAGCTTCATGTCAGCCGCTTCATTCCAGGAGACCACCAAGGTGCTGAACGATGCCGCCATCAACGGTAAGACTGACCTTCTGGAAGGCTTGAAAGAGAACGTGATCTGCGGACATCTTATCCCCGCGGGAACGGGACAGAGAGATTTCGACAAGCTGGTGGTAGGCTCACGCGACGATTTCGAGAAGCTGAACGCCAACAAGCGCTCCAACCTGTTCCAGGAAGCAGCGGTAGAGGAATAAACGCTAATAAAATTTTTTTTTAAAACCCGTGTCGGATCACCGATGCGGGTTTTTTATTGTTCTATGTTCGTTTCATGCATCCATAAACCTGTAATTTCGTTGTACATGATAAAACAAAGTACAACTTTAGATATTCATGATAAAACAAAGTGAAACTTTAGATATTCATGTAAAATACATATCTTTGTAAGGTTAAAAACAAATATTCACGAAAAATGAATGATTATGTTATCACGCAAAATAGTTCTTCAGGATGCTGAAAGAGACAGCATTTTCCTTTGGGGTGCACGGCAAACCGGTAAAAGCACGTTGCTGAAAATGCAATTTCCCGACAATCACTATATCGACTTGCTGAAATCGGATGAATTCGAGCGATACAACCGTCGTCCGGCGCTGTTACGCGAAGAACTAAGTTTACTTCCCACAAACGAATTGATTATTATCGACGAAATACAAAAAGTTCCCGCATTGCTCGACGAAGTACATTGGCTCATGAGCAATCGCAACCTTCTTTTCATCCTGAGCGGCTCCAGTGCACGCAAGTTGCGGAGAAGCGGTGTAAACCTGCTTGGTGGCAGAGCTATCCGAAAGCATCTCTATCCATTAGTGAGTGCTGAGATTCCTGATTTTGATCTGATGAAAGCATGCAACAACGGTATGCTGCCTCGACATTATCTTGTGGAAGATGCAGGTAAACGACTGCAGGCATACGTGGGCGATTACCTCCAACAAGAAATCAAAGCCGAAGCGCTTACCCGCAACCTCAACACTTTTTCACGGTTTATGGAAGTGGCTGCTCTTAGTAACGGTGAAATGGTAAATTACAACAACATTGCCACGGAATGCGGAATCAGTGCTCCGACGGTGAAGGAATATTTTTCCATACTGGAAGAGACACTCATCGGATACATGATTCCGGCATTTACCCAAAAAGTAAAGCGCAGGGTGATCCAGTCACCCAGGTTTTATTATTTCGATGTGGGTATCGCCAACTTCCTGCTCCAAAGAACTGCGCTAAATCAGGGTTCACCGGAATTTGGGCACGCTTTCGAACACTTTATCTTACAGGAAATCATTGCCTACATCGGGTATTTCAAGCCGTTGTTAAGTTTGGCGTATTGGCGTACCACATCGGGTTACGAAGTGGATGCCATCATAGGCAATGCCGATTTAGCCATCGAAGTTAAATCTTCCACCGAAGTACAATCACACCATACGAAAGGATTAAAAGCATTCTCAGAAGAATTTCCCGACGCCCGGCTCATTATCGTTTCATTGGATAAATACCCGCGACGGACAAACAATGTGGAGATCTATCCTGCCACACAATTCCTTTCAAAGATGTGGAACGGCGATTTCTTTTGATATTCCAACCGATGATGCTTCGGCATATTTTTGTCATATCCGCATTTTAAACTAACTGAAGTTTCGCATGCTCAAAAAATTGGACTGAAACAGCTAAAGATGAGACTACAAATGTTTTGTGGGGCCCCATTGACCTCAAGGAACGTAAAAAGAGCAGCTGTTTGAAGCGAAGCAAGTTCTGCTCTTTTAGTGAATATTTGCGATAAGCCAAATGGGTAGAAGACAAGTTTACTTGTATTATACCATGGCGAGCAAATATCTACGTCAGTGAATGAGGTCAAGCATGGGTCACAAAATATTGTCAGTCGATTATTTAGCTGTATTCAGAGCATGCGAAACTTAAATAACTAATTTAGCACCAAATATCAGTTGACGAATCAAATTTATGAACCATAATATTATGAATGACTACGGCTTACTGCTGATTTCTTTGGTGATTATCATCGATTGTTTGGCTATCTGGGATATAATAAAACGGAAACATCTTTCGGGTAGTATGAAGTTCTTATGGATAGCAGTCATAATTCTGTTCCCTATTCTAGGTATTACCCTTTACTACTTTGGGGTTTCACTCTCTCACAGGAACAGGAAACTAAAGTAGATTGTTGCAAAACATATATGAGCGATATGAAAAATAAACTCTCCGGTGAGAAACAGGAGATCAGAGAAAAACAGAGTTTTACAACAAAACCATAAAGTTCAATCTATCTAAATGTGGAAAATATAATTTTTGTAACTGTTGTTTTAACCTACTGTCCGGTCGATTTCTTCAGGTAGTCGTAGATCGCCTGCTGCGCCCGTACAGGGGGTTCGTCCTGTGAAGTAAGCTCTCCTTTGAACAGGTTATTCAGGTTCTCGTCTACCCATACTGCACTCTGGTTATCTTCCAACTGAATCTTCAGGATATCGATGATCTGTCGCTTGAGTGATTCTTTATATATGGGGAAAGCCACCTCAATACGACGGTGCAGGTTGCGCTCCATCCAGTCGGCAGAGGTGAGATAGACCTTTTCATCACCCCCGTTAAGGAAGTACCATACCCGTGCATGTTCCAGATAGGCATCCACGATACGGGTCAGCGTGATATTCCTGCTGTAGGGCTGGTTGGGTATCAGGCAACAGATGCC
>JADMKJ010000165.1 GCA_015478855.1 Proteiniphilum sp. | reverse complement strand
GATGGAACCTGCTCACTGAAAACATCAGCACTCATCCTATCAGCAACAATTTCACCGTTACAGATCCTCAGGAGGTCAGATATATCATTATCAGGACCACCGAGGTGCATGGCGGTCCTGCGTCAGGTAGTGGCGCGTATGTTATTCTGAGGGAGGTGACGCTCTTTGCTGATAGCATTGTCCCTGTTGAGTAGGTGTTGATGGGATCTTAAATACTCCGGCGTAGCAATATGCCGGAGTATATTCTTTCACCATCGGAGAAGATAAATCATAATTTGGACTGGAAAGATTATTTTTATGCTGAAATTGCAAGTTTATTTTTAATAACATGATAAAATCAATAATCCTGAGTACTGGGACCATATGCTACAGCACCTTTTGGAATGATCCAGCTGGGTCCGGACAATCAAGGTAGTGTTTGGATGGGAGGCTATGAATATGCTATTAATAGTATCTCATGATTCAGCCATATTCATGCCTGGACCATGACTGGATTGAGAATGATGCCTGCCACAACTGATTTAGTGATTGAAGATAGGGCGGTGGATGCTCAACTTGCCATATAGATGGGAGCGACTGGAACGTTTACACCCTCAATTTTGTGCTGGAATTCAGCAAGCCTTTTAGCAGTTTCAATACATGGAATGAAGGCAAAGTAATGAATGATAATACAAGAAATAAAGGAAAAAAATGAATAGAAAGATAATTTTGTTAGTGACTAATGTTTTTTTGTTGTCAATCTTTGTGACAAAAGGACAATCGTACAGTTTCACTCCTGTCTGGGAGATAGGAAAAAAGAATAACAGTGCAAGTGAGTTCGCGCTCTACAGCGATTCTTACACAGCTTATCCTCAATTATTCAAGGAGGGTGTCGCGATATATACAATTGGAAAGAGCAAAGAGAAAGAGATCCCCTACTTCCTTCACGGCAGCGATGATGCCTGGGCAGGTAACGTCTCAGGCAGGCTGATGATCCGGTTTGGTGTGGATCAGTTCCGGCCTGATGCCATACTAAGGCTAAAGATCAACCTTGTGGAAACGCATCCCACGTCAAGCCCTTTACTGAAAATCATGTTGAATGATCATACAATTGAGATAAAGACACCCGTAGGCTATAACCGGGATTTCCTGAGCGATAAGCAGACACGTTCCGAAGGATTGTCTGTTGAGGTGGAGTTTCCCGCAGGCACGCCGCAGAAGGGAGATAATCTGCTCATCATCGAAAACGTCAAAGGAAGCTGGCTCGCTTTCGATAACATTGTGCTTTTAGCCGATAAACCGTTGACCATGGCTGAAACAAAACATGCAATTGATTTTTTAAACGCCTATGCCATTCCCGCGCTGAAGTATGGGAAAGGGGAAGAACTGGAGATACCGGTGAAGATAGAGGTGGCAAACTGGAGTGATAAGGTGCAGTATGTGGAAGTGAAAGCTGGTAACAATACCGGGCAATTCGCTGTCAACAGCGGTATTCAAACCGTTGACTTCTCACTCCCCGAGGTGAAGAGTGAGCAAGAGGTTGATATGCAGCTGATCAGCAATCAGAAGGTTGTTGGGGGGAAGAGTGTGAAGCTCTCACCGGTAAAAAAATGGATGGTCTATCTGATACAGCATACCCACACAGACATTGGTTATACAAGACCACAGACAGAAATACTGAGGGAACATCTGCGCTATATTGATTATGCGATTGAGTATTGTGAGTTGACCGAAGATCTCCCCGATGATGCCCGGTTTCGGTGGACCTGTGAAGCCTCCTGGACGGTCAACGAATATCTGAAGAACAGACCTCAGGAGCAGATCAACAAATTAAAGAGATATGTGGATAACGGACAGATAGAGATCACCGGCATGTTTTTTAATATGTCTGAGATTGTGGATGAAAACTCGTTGAAGACTTTTCTTCAACCGCTGGCGCTCCTTAAGAAGTATGACATCCCCGTTACTACCGCCATGCAGAACGATGTCAACGGGATCGCATGGTGCCTTGCCGATTATTTCCCTGACCTGGGTGTGGAATATCTCTGGATGGGTCAACATGGTCATCGTGCGTTGATCCCCTTTGATAAACCCACCCTATTCAAATGGGAGTCACCCTCCGGAAAGCAGATGCTTGCTTTCCGTGCCGATCATTATATGACGGGTAACTCTCTGGGTGTGGATCAGGGCAGTCTCACCACCCTGGAACCTCGTCTCTTCAACTACCTGGAGGGTTTAAACAGGAAAGCGTATCCTTTCGACGCTATTGCCATTCAGTATTCGGGCTACAGTACAGACAACTCACCCCCCTCCTTCAGCACCAGCAAGCTGGTGGAAGAGTGGAACAAGACCTATGCCTACCCAAAATTAAGAAATGGACTGCCGCATGAGTTTATGGATGATGTGGCTGCTCATCATCTGGATAACTTAAAGAGCTATCGTGTTGCCTATCCCGACTGGTGGACCGACGGTTTCGGATCGGCAGCAAGAGAGACGGGGGCATCAAGGAGATCACATGCCGACATGGTGACCATCGAGAGCCTGCTCTCCATAGCCGCCGTCAAGGGAAAAAACCTGCCTTCACATATCAGTAATGAGATCACCCATATCCATGAAAACCTGCTCTTCTACGACGAGCATACTTTCGGTGCGTCAGAGAGCCTTCGTGATCCATTGGCTGAGAACAGCCAGGAACAGTGGAGCCAGAAGTCATCGTTTGTATGGGAGGGGCTGAAGAGCGCACAGCTCCTCTATGAGACTGCCGGAGGCCTGTTGCAGGGCGAGCTGAAGAGAGGGGAGCATCCGACGATCACGTTTTTCAACCCCAACGGTCATCCGCGCACCAACCTGGTGACCACCTATATCGATTACGAGGTGATACCGGAGAATAGCCTCTTTGCCATTACAGATGCCGAGGGGAACAGGCTGAAGGTACAGCAGCTACACTCACGCAGAGAGGGCCGGTTCTACGCGATCTTAGCAGAGGAGATTCCGGCGATGGGTTATAAAACGTTCGACATCGTCATTGAAGATGAAGAACGAGCCTCTCCTCGGCGGACAAGCATGGTGGACAACGTGATAGAGAACAGTCACTATCGGATCACCCTGAATCCCGAGACAGGAGGGATCAGCAGTATCTTCGATAAAGAGCTGCGCAGGGAGATGGTGGATGCGGACTCCCCCTGGGATATGGGTGCATTTATCTATGAGAAGCTTGATAACAGGCATCAGATGGAGCAATACAGAACCGATGATTATACGCGAACAGGACTGTCGGAGGTGCGGCTAACCTCCGGCGTGAACGGTGAGATCTATCAGAGCGTACATGTCCTCGGAAAAGCTCCCGGTGTGGATGAGGGTTATGGTGTAAGAGTGGAGATTAAACTCTTTAACAACGAGAAAAGGATTGAGCTCTCTTATGCCTTGAAACGACTGCCCGAGCTGGACCCTACCGCTATCTATGTGGCTTTTCCCTTTCTGCTCAATGACTCCCGGCTTGCATTTGATGTTCATGGAGGAGTGGTATACCCCGGAGAAAACCAGCTTGAGGGAACAGCCAGTGACTGGAACACGGTACAAAACTTCGTTGCTGCACGGAACGATCAGGTTCAGTATATCCTCGGCTCTGATGCCGTTCCCCTGGTGCAGCTGGGTGACCTGCTGGATGGACCTTTCCAATACAGAAAGAGCTATGAGAAGCCTCATCTGTTCTCCTGGGTGATGAACAACTACTGGGTTACCAACTTCCGTGCTTCACAGGAGGGCGAATTCAGGTGGAACTACTGCATCACTTCAACCGATGACCTGTCGAACGTGGCAGCTATCAACTTCACAAGGAACAGCAGGATACCTGTTTATGCCCGTATCATGCCTGTGGGCAAAGAGAACAATATGCCTGTGGATTTTTCTGCTTTCGCTATTGACAAGAGTAACCTGCTGATGACATCCTGCACACTCTCTGAAGATCCCGGCTGGCTGCTCCTTAATGTAAGAGAAACAGATGGCAAAGATACAGCACTTACGATTAGTGACAGGAGTGGTAAGCCATTCATGTTTCAGATCGTGAATGCCATTGAGGAGCCACTGTCGGATCTGGTTACCTCCGACAGATTCAAGGCTGACGAGAATAAATTTATCAAGTTAAAAATAGAACAATGAGAAGAAAACATGCGATCCTGCTTATTCTGCTTTTAATCACATTAGCGGGTTACGGTAATCCCAAGTCATACATAATATGGCAGATAGGCAATGAGGACAGGAGCGCTGCTGAATTTGCTTTGGCACCCGATCAGTATGCAATGTTCCTGGATAACGATTTTGGATGGGAGGACCGGTACTATCTGGTGGGGAAATCTAATCCCAAAGAGCATTTTCCCTATGTACTTCCCGGTCCGGCCGACAGATGGGGTGGTACCAGCGGCACCGCAGGTATCAGAACACATGTGTTGAATATCCTTTTCAGAATGAAACAGGTGTCTGATAACGGAGAGATGAAGTTAATTATCAACATTCTTGATGCTCATCATACTACTCCGCCTTATTTTAAAGTGACTGTGAATGGTCGTTCGTGGAAGTATATACTCCCAAAGGGTGGGGGTGAAGGTTCTCTCTCAGGTGATTACGGGAATTGCACCCATCACACCATTGAGATCCCCCTCGAGAAAGGGTTGATCAAAGAGGGAGGCAATGAAATCGCTCTCACAAGCCTGGAAGGATCATGGCTTATCTTCGATGCGATACGCCTCGAAGGGGCTACAGGTGCGGTGACAGAAGAGAAGATAGGGCAAGCATATCTCCGCGGTGTGGAGGTGGCACAATACCAGACAGTTGATCCTCCGGCGCAACCGCTGCTGATCGACCTGGAGCATCTGGAGGGATCACCGCTGGTGGAGGTGTCGCTCGATGGAGAGCGCATCCTCTCTGAGCGACTGGAGCAGGGGAGGTATTTGCTGGAGGCACCCATGCCGGTGGTTGCTGCACCGCAGCAGAGCAGCTATGAAGTGATGATCGATGGTCGCTCAGTAGAGAAAGGAAAAGTGAACAGGTCGCCACAGAAGACCGTTACCCCTGCCGACTATGTGGATACACGGATGGGTACGGCACATTCACGATGGATGATCGCACCCGGTCCATGGATGCCGATGAGCATGGTGAAGCTGAGCCCCGACAACCAGAATCCGGGATGGCAGGCGGGATACGACCCGAGCTTCGAGAGCATCGGCACGTTTAGCCATATCCATGAATGGACGATGGCCGGACTGGGAATTATGCCGGTGAATGGTCCGCTAAAGACAAAGATAGGTGATCAGTCGGTCTTTAAAAGAGATGATCGCTCATACCGTTCGTCGATTGACAAGGCAAGTGAGGAGGCGGGCATCGGTTATTATAAAGTGGATCTCACCGACTATCAAATCACCGCAGAACTCACCTCCACAACACGCTGCGGCTTTCAGCGATATAGTTATCCCGCTGACTCCTCCTCGCGCGTGATGATCGATTTGAAGATACCGGCGGAGTACGGGTATAATATTCTCGCTGCAGAGATAAGAAAGGTGGGGGAGAGACGTATTGAAGGATTCAGCACGCAGCAGTCGAAAAACATCTGGTCGCACGACAGCGACCAGGACTATACCATCTACTTCGTGATTGAGTTCGACAGGGATATCGACAATTTCGGGGGGTGGCTGGATGATGAGATCCATGCAGCGGAGGAGATAGCGGTAGATAATCCCGGTCGTATAGGTTGTTTTGCCGAGTTCGACACACGTCTCAATCCTGTCGTGCAGGTGCGGTCAGGGATCTCCTACGTCGACCTGGAGGGTGCAGCGAGGAACCTGGAGGGTGAGATAGCAACACCTTTTGGATGGGATTTTGAGGCGGTGCGGTCCCATCACAGCGAGACGTGGAATGAGATCCTCACCCGGATAACGGTGAAGAGCAATGACCGGCGGGAGAAAGGACGTTTCTATACCAATCTCTACCGCTCTTACTGCCGTAACAGCTTCAGTGACATTGACGGACGCTGGGTGGATGCCACCGAGGAGGTACGTCAGCTTAATAATCCGGACGATGTAGCATTGGGTTGTGATGCTTTCTGGAATACATTCTGGAACCTGAACCAGCTGTGGAACCTGGTCACACCCGAGTGGAGCGCACGGTGGGTGAGATCACAGCTGGCCATGTACGATGCCAATGGCTGGCTGGCGAAAGGTCCGGCAGGGATGGAGTATGTGCCGGTGATGGTTGCCGAGCACGAGATACCGCTGCTGGTGAGTGCTTATCAGATGGGGATACGTGATTATGATGCAGAGAAGCTCTTCGAGGCGGTACATAAGATGCAGACTACCCCGGCACAACGTGTGGGAAAAGGGCTGGCAGGGAACAGGGATCTGGAAGCTTACCTGAAATACCACTATGTGCCGGCAGATCTGGGTCGTTTCTCCAACTCTCTTGAGTATGCATACGATGACTGGACCGTGTCGCAGCTGGCCAAAGCACTCGGCAAAGAGGCAGAATACAGTATCTTCTCGGAAAGAGGTGACTGGTGGCAGAATGCCATAGATAAGGAGACGGGCTTTGCCCGTATGCGGAACAGCGATGGTGAGTGGGAGAAGGAGTTCGATCCTTTTACCTCCGGTGCCAATCACCACTATGTGGAGGGTAACGCCTGGCAGCTGACATTCTTCGTGCCCCAGGATATGCCGGCACTGGTCAGTATGATAGGCAGAAAGGAGTTTATCGACCGGCTGACATGGGGATTCGAGGCAAGTGAACCCCTGCGTTATAATGCGCCGGGCGATCAATACTGGGATTATCCCGTGGTGCAGGGCAACCAGCAGTCGATGCATTTCGCCTTTCTGTTCAACTGGGCCGGTGAGCCGTGGCAGACACAGAAGTGGAGCCGCTCCATCCTTGATCGTTATTACGGACACGAACTGGCGAATGCTTACTTGGGTGATGAGGATCAGGGGCAGATGAGCGGCTGGTTTGTGATGGCTGCGCTGGGACTCTTTCAGACGGACGGCGGCTGTCGTGTCGACCCGGTATATGAGATTGCCAGTCCACTTTTCGAAAAGACAGTGATTGACCTGGGTGAACAGTACGGCAGGGGCGGGACGTTTGAGATCATCGCCACAGGTGCCTCACGGAGAAACAAATATGTGCAGTCGGCCCTGCTCAACGGCAAACCGCTGCATACGTTCACTTTTCCGGCAGAGGAGCTGCTCAGGGGAGGATCACTTATATTGGAGATGGGACCTCACCCAAACACCCAATGGGGTGTGTCCATCCCATAGAGAATGGAATCATTCAACGGCTAACTGAATAATTTATAATGAAAAAGCATTCAATTCTTTTGTGCTGCGTGTTGACCACTTTGGTTTCCTGTTCAAAGAGTAGTACCCTCACTCAATGGGTTGATCCGATGATCGGTACTGCCCACAGTCGCTGGTTCTTTTTTACCCCGGCTGCGGTACCCTTTGGTATGGCCAAGCCGGCTCCTTCCACCGATGGACACCTGGGAAGTCCAGGCGGCTGGCAAGCCGTGGGTTACGATTACCGGCACACATCGATTGAAGGATTTGCCAACTTCCACGAGTTCCAGATCGGAGGAGTGGTAGTGATGCCGACGGTTGGGCCACTGGTGACCGTTCCGGGCGATCCTGACAAGGTGGAGAGCGGTTACCGTTCCCGCTTCGATAAAGAAGATGAAACAGCGATCCCTGGTTACTACTCCGTTATGCTGAAGGATTACCGGGTCAAAGCGGAACTTACCGCAACCCGGCGTGTCGCCTTCCATCGCTATACCTTCCCCCAGGCCGGTGAGTCGCACATCCTGTTCGATATCGGCAACCAGCAAGGCGAAAGCGGTCCCGTGAGAGATGCCCTCGTAAACTATACAGACGATGGTCGCATTGAGGGATTTGTCACCACCTATCCTGTCTATATCCGTAACTACCAGGAAGATGCCGATCTCACAATGTACTTCAGTGCGGAGATCGATCAGCAACCCGAATCATGGGGCACTTTTGTCAAAGAGTCCCTCCACCCGGGCTCACGCTCAGAGACGGGCCCGGGGGCCGGGCTCTATCTTACCTACAACACACGAGAGGGAGAACAAGTGAACATAAAAATTGGCCTCTCCTACACCTCTGTCGATCATGCCCGTCAGAACCTGGAAGCGGAAGCGGAGGAGCTCTCCTTCGATCAAGCCCGCAAATCAGCCGTTTCTATGTGGGACGACTACCTGGGACGTATTAAGGTGGAAGGGGGTACCGACGAGGATAGAACCAAGTTTTACACCGGTCTGTATCACGCTTTGCTGGGTCGTGGTTTGGCCAGTGACATCAATGGCTCCTACCCGAAAAACGACGGTACCGTGGGTCAAATACCTCTCGACAACAACGGGAAGCCTCTCCATAACCACTACAATACCGACGCCATCTGGGGCGCTTTCTGGAATTTAACGCAGCTCTGGAGCCTTGCTTACCCGGAATATTATGCCGACTGGATACAGAGTCAGCTGTTGGTTTATAAAGATGCGGGATGGCTGGGTGACGGGATCGCCAACAGCAGGTATGTGTCGGGAGTGGGTACCAACTTCGTGAGTCTTGCTATTGCTGCAGCCTATAACTGCGGCATTCGTAATTTCGATGTGGCGACCGGCTATGAAGCTGCTCTTAAGAACGAGATTAGTTCCGAAGATCGCCCCGCAGGTGCCGGCAAGCTCGATGTGGGACTCTTTGTGGAGTACGGATACTCCCCCTACAGCGAACATCTTTATATGCAAAATACTCCGGAGGGATCGGGCTTCTCCGCCTCGCATACTATGGAGTACTCTTTCAGTAGTTTCGCAGTTGCTCAATTCGCGAGGCATCTCGGCAAAAGTGAGGATTACGAAAAGTTGATGCGTTTATCCGAAGGGTGGAAACAGCTGTTCGATACCGAGACCAAACTGATCCGTCCAAAAGACAAAGAGGGGGTGTTCCTCGGGGAATTCGACCCGTTGGCCCCATGGATCGGCTTTCAGGAGGGGAATGCTGTGCAGTATACCTACTACGTACCACACCAGATTGAGGAACTGATCGCTCTCGTGGGAAGAGAGGACTTCAATCAAAGACTCGACAAATCGTTCGAAATCTCCCGTGAGAGCATCTTTGGCGGAGGAGAAACCGTTGATGCTTTTTCCGGGCTGCATACACTCTATAACCACGGCAACCAACCCAACCTCCATATCTCATGGCTCTTCAATTTTTCGGGGAAGCCCTGGCTGACACAGAAGTGGGTACGGGCCATTTGTGATGAATTTTACGGAACAGAGGGTGTTCATGGGTATGGTTACGGACAAGACGAAGACCAGGGGCAGCTAGGTGCCTGGTATGTGATGGCTGCCATGGGGCTGTTCGATGTGAAGGGACTCACAGAGATCAACCCCTCCTTCCAGCTGGGGAGTCCCCTTTTTGATAAAATAACCATTCAACTCAACAGGGATTATTACCATGGTGATCAATTCGTGATTGAAACGCGGAATAACTCCAAAGAGAACATCTATATCGAATCGCTGGAACTTAATGGTGAAGAACATCCCACCATCCACCTCGATTTCTCTGAGGTGGTGAAGGGTGGTAAAATGGTCGTCGCCCTTTCAGATCAACCTGTATGTGACTGACACATTCTGCCAGCTATGATTCGCAGCACCACAACCATAAAAGAGTACGATCCTTTCCTGGTATCCATCTGCATAGTCGAAGATATAATTTTATTTTACACATAGCAATACACGATGCAACTATTCCTGCTGCCACATGTTATAGCTGGTGGAAGGTAGTGACAACTGCCTGCACAACTGAATGACCATACATCTCAAAGGAGCGTATACCGAAAAGCTTTAACAGTAGGTGGAAGAATAAAGAAAAGATGAAATTTAAAATTATTATAAAGAACGTTGCAACGATCGAGGAAATTACGAACTATTGGCAAAATAAGGATTACATCAACCTGTTAGAGCAATTTGATTTTCCTGATGCAGACAGTGTCAAGCCGGAGAATCTAAAGGATATGCTCAACATGGCCATTACCGATTTTGAACCGAATGAAGCTGCCGCGATACTGTTATCCTACAAGCTTTCTGAAAGATTAAACGAAGGGCAGATAGGTCAGATCTCTAATGATATGTTGCTTGATAAGGTCTCTGAAGAGTATCCGGAGATTGATCTTCATTACGATCTGTTCAATATCAACCAATTGTTGTTTAAAGCATACAATGGTAAGTTCCCAAATGCAAAAGCAACTGTGGTCGATTTCTCAATGATCTCGGAAGAGGGCTATGAGAAAGAGATAACAAGGGAAATGGTCTTAAAATCTTTTTGCAACGCGCTCTCGGGCGGGAATGTGATTAAAAGATTGTTTGAAGAGAAAATGACGACTGACCTGGCATTTGAGGAAGCCGAAGCGGTTGTCTGGGAATTGAATAAGAAAGATGAAACCAATTTTACCTTGATAACCTCTGAGTACTGGCTGAAAAAAGAGGAACTTGTGCTTTCTGAGTTTGAAGGGAGCTGTTTGTTGTCGGAAAGTGAGGAAGATGAGAAACAATAAAAAGATACAGTTATGACCTGAAATTATTGATGACCTCGGACTGGAAGCGGTGCTGCCGGCTACCTCACCAAGGATACTGGGTGATTGCCGGAGACCTGCTGGATGAATGGTTTGTGCCGGCACCCATTGACACCTATCAGGGGAAAGTAGAGCTTGTTCATTATATCGGACTGCATCCCAAAACAGGAAAATTCAAAACCATTCGACCCTATCGCTGGGAATGATTATACACCAACAAATGATGAACAATACCCACAGACAAAATATGGCAGCATCGGTAATTATTTTTCGGAAGGCTTGGACATAACGGTCGACCGGCAGGCTGCCTTGCTGGATTCATACCTTACGAAACAACTGAACAATTATAGGAGTAAACGTTCCTTTAAACCGGACTTCTTTCTTAAATACGGAAAATAATTATGTGAATGATGCACGAAAATACGGAGAATCAGGTAATTTTGTGAAAAACTACCCATAAAAAAATGATCATTCTTATAGCCTATTTATTACTTGCCCTGGTTGTCTCATTCATCTGCTCTATAATGGAATCAGTGCTTCTCTCCACATCACACTCTTTTCTGATTGTGAAGCAGGAGAGAGGACACCTCTGGGCCAAATCATTTATTGATTTGAAAGCGAATATTGACAAACCGTTGTCGGCAATATTGTCGTTGAATACCGTAGCGCATACCATTGGCGCTGCCGGCGTGGGAGCACAGGCTGTAAAGGTATTTGGAGATGCCTATTTTGGAATCGTCTCTGTTGTGCTAACCATTCTTATTTTGGTGTTGACGGAGATCATTCCTAAAACGATCGGAGCCAGATATTGGAAAAAATTAACCAGGGTCTCCAACTATACGATAAGAATAATGATCATTATAACTTATCCCCTGGTGCTATTGTCTTCTCTTATTACCAAAGGTTTTTCGAATAAGAGGGGAGAAATAACGACCAGTAGAGATGAAATTGCAGCTTTGACCAGCATCGGCCTGCATGAAGGTCTCTTTTCCGATAAAGAGAATAAAATCATTCAGAATATACTGAGACTGAAAAACATTAAAGTAACCGAGATAATGACACCCAGAGTTGTGCTTGCCGCAGCTGATGAGTGTTTGACCTTACAGGAATTTCTGAAGAATAAAGATTACCTGAAATTTTCAAGAATACCCGTGTACGCGGAGAATGTTGAAAACATCACAGGGTACGTATTCAGACAAATGGTGTTTGAGCATCTGGCTGAAGACAGGCATACCCTGACATTGAAAGATATCAAACGGGATATCGTTGTGGCACCTGACAATATCGTGTTGTTCTCATTGTGGGAGAATCTGCTGGAGAAAAAAGAGCATATCGCACTGATCGTCGATGAATATGGTGGCATAGGAGGGATCGTAACAATGGAGGATATTATTGAAACACTCCTTGGCCTGGAAATTATTGACGAAAAAGATACGATAACCGATATGCAGAAATTTGGCAAAGAGAGATGGGAAACAAGGCAGGCATAATATAACCTGATTGATAAACTGAACAAGTACGACAATTAAGAATGTCGCAGCCGTGCCCCCCCTTCACCACTGACAGATACTTCCTTACGGCGTTGATCTCTGAGAAATCGGTGCCGCTCGTCACCAGCAGTTTAACACGCTTCCACTTTCTCATGCTTCTTCCTTTGGTATCTATTCACCTGCCTGATATCTAAATGTTAAAAGTCTGTTGAAATAAACATACGTCCATATCGGTTGTTTTAATGATACATAGTATAATTGAAAGAGGTTGTAAATCATTAAAAAATTTCATCTGATGGAAAAGACAATAAACAGTATGTCAAAGATAGAAGCGTATCTGGGTCACGAAGCAGAGAATCTATTAAGCTACAATGCCACATCTATTCCCAAAAAGCGATTGACTTTACCGGGACCCTCGGTGATAGACAATGTTTTTGGTATCTCCGACAGAAACGTGCCGGTTCTGAAGAACTTGTCTTCTATATATCAACACGGGAGACTGTCGGGCAGTGGTTATCTCTCCATACTGCCCGTGGACCAGGGCATCGAGCATACCGCCGGCAGTTCGTTTGCACCCAACCCTGATTATTTTGATCCGGAGAACATTATCAAACTGGCTATTGAGGGTGGATGTAACGGGGTTGTAACAACCTTTGGCGGATTGTCGCTGCATGCCCGCAGATATGCGCACAAAATTCCGTTTATCGTGAAGATCAACCACAATGAGCTGTTGACCTATCCCAACAAGTATGACCAGGTGATGTTCGGAACAGTGGAAGAGGCCTGGAACCTGGGAGCGGCAGCCGTCGGCGCCACAATCTATTTCGGATCACAGGAGTCGAACAGGCAGATCGTCGAGGTGGCAGAAGCGTTCGAGCTGGCACATGAGCTGGGCATGGCAACGGTCTTGTGGTGCTATTTGCGTAATAACAGCTTTAAATCAGGGGGAAAAGATTACCACACCGCTGCCGACCTTACCGGTCAGGCCAACCATCTCGGCGTGACCATCAAGGCTGATCTGATTAAACAGA
>JADMKJ010000164.1 GCA_015478855.1 Proteiniphilum sp. | reverse complement strand
CAATACGTCCCCCCAATGCAGTGGTAAGATTACTGGTGGGAGTTTTCAGTTCCGATGGCCTTACCGTGGAAATGGAACTAATAACACTTTCTTTTTTCTGTGTCGCAAAAGCTACTACCGTCACCTCATCTAATTCGCTTGCAGCCTCCTGCATTACAATTGTAAAAGAGCTTTTCCCTGCTACAGGTATTTCCTGTGTTTCCATTCCGATAAATGAAACGACAAGCACATCACTCTCCTCCACATCAAGCTTGAAATTACCATCACCATCTGTAATCACACCACTTGTCGTTCCATCAATTGTAATGGTTGTACCAGGTAAGGGATCTCCGTTCATATCAATCACCTTACCAACTACTTGTTTTTTGTTTTGTTGTGAAAGTGATTCATTTGCATACATTTTGTCAGTATAGATCATACTGAAAATTAAGAGTACAATTGCCACTCCGCAATTAAACTTTCGGTTCGGAATTCGCACATTTTTAAATTGTTTTTCGTTCATTTTAAAATAATTAGATCATTTGATAAACTCATAAATAAGCCTTGATTCGAGAGACAGCAGATTGAATGAACACCTTGCTATTTTCACGTTTTCAGACTATAAAAAGTAAAGCCCAATTCCCATAAACATCAGCTATCCATAATAATAATTCCACATTCATTGATTGGGAGTACGTGGATTCATTGTTAAATTTTAATATAATATAATTGATTTATTTGAGAGGTCTTTGCAGCCGGCTCAATGCAAAATAGTAGGCTCCCAGTGAAACAGCCCTGTTTGTACCAAGCTTGCTGATCATTACCCCTGTTTTTTTCTTCATATTGTAACAGGCCACGCCATCCCCCCCCGGAATTTGAATCTTATCCGATTCATCCATCACAAATTCAGCCCGCTCACATTCTTCTTCCAGATTATAAACCTCCATCTGAAGCCTGGGTATTATTGCTCCGGCCATGGTTTCTCTTACCCCTCTCATCTCTTTTAAAAGTGCCGGGAGGATGTATTTATTCGCATTGGAAATACCCCCTCCAATCACTACAATACCGTCCACAATATTAAGGAATTCAGTGATGGTGTAGCCCGCTGCTTCACCGAGTCGTTCAAAACTCTTCAAAGCAGCCTCTCTGTCACCCTTTACGTTTCCCTCCGCAATTCCGAAGATTTCTTTCGGTGTATAACTGACACCTTCACCCGACAATTCCATATAGCTGCGCACGACTGCCCGTATGCTAACCCCTTCTTCAGCAATAAGGCAGTGATCAAACTTGTTCGCTGACAACCACACATCACCGCCACAACCATTATCACCCAACAAAAGCCTATTGTCGATTACCACACCACATCCGAAACCGGTACCCAGCGTAACCCCTATCAGGTTATTATAAACCCTGTTGCTCCCCGACTCATGCAGCATCTCATTTATCCGGGGGAGTGCACCTGCATAAGCCTCTCCGTAAGCGAAGAGATTACCGTCGTTGTTGATAAAAACAGGCAATCCGAATTCATTTTCAAGCAGTGGACCCAAAACCACCCCACCTCTGAAAGAGGGGAAATTGGGCAAATCACCGATGATCCCATTTTTATAATCAGCAGGACCGGGGAAGGCAAAACTGATCGCATCTGGGTCCGTATCAATCATTCCGATCACCTCTTTAAAACCGCTGATGATCGAATGCAGACATTTTTCCAGATGATCGGGAAAAGCCGGCAGACAAACCGGAGAAATCATCTCATTTCCAGCTCTGATCGCAGAGAAAACGAAGTTCGTTCCTCCGGCATCGAGCGTCAGTACTGTTTTGTGATTATTGTTGTGCATGACTGGTCATTTTACGGGTCAATAATAATATGCATAGGAGAGAGATCATCAGGATGGATATGGAAGCAGTCAACCCAAAAATATCATTCACATATCCCTGCAGGGGAAGGATAACGGCACCTCCTGAAACACCCATGATCATCAGGGCAGAAATCTCATTGGAGCGTTCGGCCTTATTTTGCAGCGCAAAAGAAAAGATGATGGAGAATACATTGGCACACATGAAGCCAATGACAAAAATGGCGGCTACCAACACCCATAGTTCAGACATGAACATCAGCGGCACAAAGGCGATGACAGCAATCAGGAGAGATATCTTCAGGAAACGTAGTGGCGCTGTTTTTAGCAACATCAACGCACCCACTAAGGTCCCGGCTATTTTAGCAAAGAAATAGACACTACTCCCCAAACCGGCCCGGCTCAGTTCCAGACCCACCTTCTTCATCAACAGTTCGGGGGCAATGGTGTTCAACCCTACATCCAGTCCCACGATCAGCATAATGGAAAGAAAGCTGAAAAGGATATTTCGCTCTTTCAACAGACCCATGACACTTCTAAACGATGTTTGAGAGGTATTGAAAGCAAACTCGTTGGTTGTGGCAAAAGAGAGCAGCACGATGGAGAGCACGGAGATCACCGAGAAAAGGGTAAAAGCCATCTTCCAATCACCAAAGACCGTGACCGCCACTCCGGCGAGAACAGGTCCCAGCAGCGAAGAGATCGACTTCACAAACTGTCCCGT
>JADMKJ010000163.1:1453-13232 GCA_015478855.1 Proteiniphilum sp. | reverse complement strand
CAGAAATTTCCATCACGATAAGGAAAGTTTCCCGATTTTCCCGATGATGTTCATTACCATCGCATGTGGAGCTATATCGGGTTTTCATGCCACACAATCTCCCCTGATGGCCCGTTGTTTGAAAAATGAGAAAGAGGGACGAAAGGTCTTTTACGGGGCTATGGCGACAGAAGGTGTGGTGGCTTTGGTATGGGCAGCCATCAGCATGAGCTTTTTCAGCGGAATGGAGGGGCTTAATGAGATAATGACAGCTCAGCATGGAAATGCTGCATGGGTGGTGAATGAAGTCTCCTATTCATTGCTGGGAACATTTGGTGCGATATTGGCAATCTTAGGTGTTGTGGCTGCCCCGATCACATCGGGAGATACTGCTTTTCGAAGTGCTCGGTTGACGATTGCTGACCTTATCAAAACGTCCCAGAAACCTATCAGGAATCGCCTGGTCATTATTATTCCCCTATTCGCTATCGGTTTACTGATGACCAGAATAAATTTCGATGTGATATGGCGCTATTTTGCATGGGCAAACCAAACACTGGCAGCAGTGGTCTTATGGACCATTACCGTATATCTGTTACAGAAAAAGAAGAGATATTATCTGATAACGCTTATTCCTGCATTATTTATGACAATGGTAGTCACCACATATCTCATGCTGGCACCTGAAGGTTTTTCATTGTCCCAACCTCTTTCTTATGGCATAGGATTATCAATTGTTATTTTGACGCTCACACAGTTTTTAATTTTTAAGAAAAAATCGGGACAACTGAAATAACCAAAGTGTCCATCTCATCATACATAAAAGATGGCTTTATACAATAGCTAAAAAACTCAATCAACAGACAAAAAAATGATGATATACATAAGATCTTATTACCTAAAAAATGAATACATAACAACCAGTCATGCTCCATTTTCGCCTTGATGAGTGGATGATAAATATTATTTATGACCGATAGACAGCATTCGGATTAACCCCACACAATCAGCACAATGGCTATTAAAAATGATAGCGAAAAAGGAATTTCTATGTTATTTTGACGGTGATTGGCGATAAAAAATATCAAATTCTTGTTTTGAAGTAAAAATAACTTTTACCTTTGTTTTCGAAATAAAAGCAAATTCAGTCTAAATATAATATAACAGTGAACACCTATCTACCCAATAAAACGACTGACAGTCATACATCATCCTTATTGATGATGTGTTGTTGTTCTATGGACATGTGTATGTTCATAAGGCATTGTTGTATCGGTGAGAAGAGATAAGAGATCACATCTGAAAAATAAAAAAAAGTGAAACTCTCCCGATATAACAAAAACCGGGAGAGTTTTTTTATGTATGCATTTTATTACGTCACGTTTCATCACAAGCAAATGAACAGTTCCTTTTTCCAATATTTCCGTACACTGATAGTGGCAATCCAGACGACCTGCTGTTGCTGTATGATGACCTGTTGTAGCATGACTATGACCGGCAGGCTAATCGTATCGGATAGGGGAAAATAAGCTTATATAAAAACAAAAAGTAAAACTCCACCGATGCTATATCGGTGGAGTTTTTTTTATTCATTAATTTTTAAAAAAATGCGCAATGAAAAGTTTTAGGTTAACTCAGTTAGTAGCGGCTTTACTCTTGTTCTCTGCAAGTGCCATAGCCCGACAAAATTCCGCAGAGAGAGTGTTAGTTGAAGCTCCCCGGTTTGCCATTCCACTGGTAGAGAAATGGGCATCCGAATATGAGAAAGCACATCCCGGTATAGAAATTGTGTTGATTGGGGAAAAACCATCCGGTGAGTCTGCCGATCTTAGCTTGGTGAGTTTTGTAAAAGATGAACAGCTCCCCGCAAATCAGACGGTGTTCTATACCGGACGATATGTCCTGCTTCCGGTTGCCAATGAAGAGAATCCCCTGTTGGATGAGCTCAACAGAAAAAGAGTAAACAGCAGCCGGCTGGTAGAATTGTTTTTTGAAAAAGATGGTCCCGACACAGATTCAGATGTATCGAAAAAACGGAAACATGATGTGACCATCTATTCAGGGAATAACGCAGATTCCTTTGCGGCATCGTTTGCAGCCCATTTTGGCTATGAGCCGGTCGATTTGAAAGGGCGGAAGATCTCAGGTGATGATATTTATCTTATCCATGCCGTGCAGAATGACAATGAGGGGGTCACTTTTAACAATCTCAGCTATCTCTTCGATATAGAAACACGCCGGCTAAAAGAAGGGCTGGCATTGATTCCGTTGGATCTTAAAAAAGAACACCGGGAAGTGTTGCACCAGGGAGATATCGACAAAACAATCAACCTGATCGAAAATGAATCGATCCCGCTGATCCCTGTGGAAGATTTTGGGTTCATTTACGGGGACAACAATCTCCAGGCCAGAAACTTCCTTGCATGGATACTGGCAGAAGGTCAGCAATACAACCATGCCTTTGGCTTTCTGCAGGTGAAGGATGAGATGGTGGCTGCCCAATTAAAAGAGAGAGAATATTTACCATATACTGCCAGTAGCAATTAATTGATAAGCGCTCCCAAAAACCAATTGCAGTAGGAGGAGGGAGCGCTTACTTCTAAAAAACTTAGAATATGACAAATATATCACTATTTTTTCAGAAACACCCATTTTATATTCCTGTAAAAAGAAGCCTGACCGTATCCCTTATCTTTATCGTCTGCTCCATGAGTGCTTTTGCGCAGCAGACCATTCGGGGAACGGTAGTGGACAGGGACAACCAGCCCATACCGGGAGTAACGGTGTTCATAGAATCCACCTCCAGCGGCACCATTACTGACCTCAACGGGTCGTTCAGTCTCACCACCGAAGAGCCGCTGCCGGTGGTGCTGACCATCACCTTCCTGGGATTCAGCACGGAAGAGGTTTATGTCTATGAGACAAACGTACCGGTAAATATCACCCTCACCGAGGATATCAACTACCTGGATGAGGTGGTGGTGGTAGGGTACGGCACAGCCAAAAAATCAAGCTACACAGGCTCAGTGGCTGTTGTAGGTGCCAGGCAACTGGAAAAGTTAGAAATCACATCAATAGGAAAAGCATTGCAGGGAACAGTGCCGGGACTTCAATCGATCGCTACAGCAGGGCAGCCGGGCAGCGATGCCTCACTCTATGTACGGGGTATTGGATCGGTAAATGCATCCACAGCACCTCTTTATGTCGTGGATGGTATTGCGGGAGCAAACCCAAATCAAATAAGCGGTAAAGATATCTTGTCCATATCCATATTGAAGGATGCCTCCGCCAGCGCTCTTTACGGCTCAAGAGGCGCAAATGGTGTGATCGTCATCACCACCAAATCGGGAAACCTGAATACAAAACCACAGGTCAGCTTTTCAGCCAGTGTAGGTTTCACCGGTCGTGCCATAAAAGATTACGCATACCTGTCGGCAAATGAATATTATGAACTGCAGTGGGAAGCCATTCGCAATACCAGGCTTGATCAGGGGCAGCCAGCGGCGGAAGCGGCTGAATATGCAACCGGATATCTGGTTGATGGGGCACTCAAGGTGAACATTTACGGTCCCCGGTACGAAACACCCGTGGGAACAGACGGCAGGCTGGTGGCCGGAGCAACTCCGTTATGGAACGACGACTGGGGCAAGGCCATCTCACGAACAGGCATACGTCAGCAGTATGATTTAAGCGTTTCCGGTGGTAGTGCACATACAAGATATTTTTTTTCAGGAGGGTACCTGAATGAGGAGGGATGGATAAGAACGTCGGAGTTCGAACGATTCAACTTTCGCACCAACATCCAATCAAAAGTCAATCACTGGTTCGATATAGGCGCAAATGCATCACTCTCCTCAAGCTACCAGAAAGCACCCTCCCAAAGCGACAGCAGTCAGGGTAACTTTGCCAACTTCCAGCGGCTTATCTCAAACATCTACCCGGTGTATGAACGCAACCCCGATGGTACATATTTATTGGATGAAAATGGAAATAAAAAGTGGGACTATGGTGTGTGGCGCCCCACAACAGCCGCCAGCGGGGTGAATATCCTCGGGAATGCTGAACATGCCCTTTCCGGCAGCAAAACAGAAGCAGCCCTGCTCAGCACCAATCTGAACATCACCTTTCTGGAGGGTCTTTTGTTGCGGACCACCGCAAGTATTGACTACAGGACAGGCAGCTCGCATTCCTATTCACACTCCTACTACAGTACAGGTGTAATATCCGAAGGTGCCGGTACAGCAAGCAGGAGTGCCAGCAGGACACTCAACTACACGGTGAACAGTTTTATCAATTACACACTCAATCCCGGCAAATCACACTCACTGAGTCTGCTCGCCGGACCGGAGATTTACGTGAACAATATCTCCTCGCTGGCCGGTAGCAGAACAGGCTTCCAGGTATTGGGAAAGACCGAGCCGTCAGCAGGTTCCACCAGCGGAGCCTTCTCTGGCACCTCAGATAATTACCGTCTGGCAAGCTGGCTGAGTAAAGTGGATTATGACTACCTCGACCGTTATCATCTCTCTGCAAGTTACCGGCGTGACGGTTCATCACGATTCAGCAAGGAATCCCGCTGGGGCGATTTCTGGTCTGTTGGGGCTGCCTGGAACCTGAAAAGGGAAGATTTCCTGCAGCATAACCGGGATATAGACAACCTGAGTCTACGGTTCAGCTACGGTGCACAAGGCAATGATAACGTGGGCAATTATGCATACGGCGGGTTTTACGAGATCTATAACAGTCTGGATATGCTGGGCTTGCTGCCTTCCGACCTGCCTACACCCGACCTGAAATGGGAAACAAACTTAAACTTTAATGTAGGGGTGGACATCTCTTTATTTGATAACCGGTTGATTGCCCAATTAGATCTCTATAACAGGCAATCTAAAGATCTGCTCTTTGAGAGGCCGCTATCTCCCTCCACAGGCTACAGCGGCATCAATGCCAACATCGGCTCTCTGAGCAACAGGGGTATCGACGGGCAGATAACTGCTACACCTGTCAGAAATAGAAAATTCAACTGGGATATCACCCTTAACCTCGGTCACTACACCAACAAGATCACCAAATTGCCACAGGAGGAGATCCTTACCGGTTCGATAGGACAATACGGCAACACCAAGAAGATGGTAGAAGGTGGCTCAGTTTATGATTTCTATATCAAGGAGTGGGCGGGAGTGAATCCTGAGAATGGCAAGGCTTCCTGGTATAAAGATGTGGTAGATGAGAGTGGAAACATTACCGGCAGGACAACCACTGAAAATCAAACCGAAGCAACTCCTTATTTTCAGGGAAGCTCATTACCTGACCTGTATGGCGGATTGAACAACCATGTTTCCTACAAAGGTTTTGAGTTGTCATTACTGCTCACCTACAGCATAGGAGGTAAGATCTTTGATGGTGATCAGCCGATGATCATGCATCTGGGATATGCTCCCGGACGAAACTGGTCGAAGGAGGCACTCACACGATGGACTCCTGAAAACAGGAATACCGACTTCCCGCGGCTTTCTTATGTATCTGATTCCTGGAATACGATTCCTTCAACCCGATTTTTATACAGCGCTACGTATGCACGACTGAAGAATCTGTCTCTCTCCTACTCACTGCCTGATAAGCTGGTTGCCGGCTGGAGCCTGACAGATGTCAGACTCTCGCTCACGGGGGAAAATATATTCACATTTTACGGGCATAAAGGATTAGACCCCGAACAGACTGTTTCCGGTTCGACATTCTACCGTTATCCTGCGCAAAAATCCTATACACTGGGAATCAATGTATCATTATAAAAAATAAATCGTATGAACTCAATAAAAATATCTCTGCTGCTGATTGTGATTCTGACCGTATCCTGTGACGACAGTTTTTTTGAAACCTCACCGGCAACCCAGATTACTACACCTGAGGTTTACTCTTCCGGGAATAATATCGATGCCTTCATTAACGGAGCCATGCGCTATCTGATGGAAAACAGTACCTCACAGGACAACCCGGGATTACCGACCATCTTTCTCACCCATGAGGTGATGGGTGAGGATGCTTTTGCACGGGACGGCCGCTATGGGTACCGCGACTCATACCCCTACCGCGATCCGTTTGACAATACCACACGCCGGGCACTCTTTTTCTGGACACTGCAGTATACCTCCATCGATCATGCCAACAACATCATTGCCAACATCGTCATCAGTGAGGAGAGCAGTCAGCGTTTGAAACATCTCAAAGGACAGGCCTACGCCTTGCGGGCATACAACTACTTCAACCTGGTGCGTCAGTATCAGTTCACCTATGCAAAGGATGCCAGTGCGAAAGCGATTCCCGTCTATACCGATCCCACAACACCGGCAACAGAACCCAAACCTTTATCTTCTGTCAGCGAGATATACGACCTGATCATTGAAGATTTGACAGAGGCTGAGAAATTACTGCATGGTTTTGAACGCACAGTCAAGAACCGGCCCGATCTGAATGTTGTCCGGGGACTCTTTGCCCGTGTTTATCTTACGCTGGGTGAATGGGAGGCCGCGGCGGCATATGCGGCACAGGCCCGTGCAGGTTATCAGGTGATGACACCTGAACAGTATACCGAGGGCTTCAACGATGTGAGCAACCCCGAATGGATCTGGGGACATCCGCAGACACAGACACAGAACAAAGGAGGTGCCTCTTATTTGGCGTATATTGAAACCACTCCCTACACCACTGACGCCAACGGCACCAACCTTTACTACGGTTACAACAGCATCATGCCCGATCCGTGGTTTGTGCAGCTCTATGCCGATGGTGATATCCGCAAATCGCTTTTTGAAGTGGCTACACAGCCTGCTGAAGCATTATACAGACATTACAGAAACAAAAAATTCAGGAATAAATACCCTCATCACGACGGGCATATTGTATTGATGCGTTCATCAGAAATGATCCTTATCGAAGCGGAGAGCAAGGCAAGATTGAACAACCTGCCCGGGGCTGTTGAAACATTGAATGAATTACGTATAAAAAGGAATCTGGCTGATCTCTCTGTATCGGACTTTCACAACGGGAGCATCATTGAGGAGATCTTGCTGGAACGGCGCCGCGAATTGTGGGGTGAAGGGTTCAGGCTTTATGATATCCTGCGACTGCAGACAGCACCGCTACGCAGGGAATCGACAGAAATGTTTGTCGATGATGAGGGCAAAACAGTGGGTATACGGGGGCATTGGTTCACCACATTTCCCGACGGTTCACCACTGGAGCCCAACAGCAACTATTATCTCTTTCCTGTACCGTTGAATGAAAGCAACAACAATCCCAACCTTTAACAGATAAAAAATGAAAATAAATAATTTTAATCGTATGAAAAAGTTTGTATTATTTCTGGTGTCAGTTTTTGTAACATTGTCCTGCAGCGACAAGAACAATCCTCTTATCAGTGGAAACGTGGAAGGAGTGGAATCCGGAACAGTCTATCTACAGAAGTTTCGCAATAAATATTTCTTCGTAATTGACTCTGCTGAGATCGTGAACGGGCAGTTCAGCTTTTCCAACAACGTGGAGCTCCCCGAGATATATGGTCTGACGGTGGATACACTGAAAGGCTCCTTTCTGGTATTCCTCGATGAGAACCCGGCTACGGTGCAGCTCGACTCCACTCGAAACTACCGCAACACCACGATTGAAGGCTCGGAGCTGCATGATCTCTATGCATCGTACAAGAAACAGCGATCCATCGATATCGATTCGTTTATTCAGCAGCATCCTGCGTCCCTGGTGTCGGCCTACGCGCTCTATCGTGACTTCTCCTACCGTTTGTCGCCTGCAGAAATAAGATCAAACATTCAACTGCTGGACAGTACGCTCTGGAGTACACCCTACGTGCAACTGCTGGAAGAGCTGATCCCCACGCTCGAAGAGGTGGCGGTAGGCAACCCTGCTCCCGATTTCAGGGTGAACGACAGCGGGGGAAACCCTGTCAGCCTCTCCGATCATTTCGGCAAAGACAAATATCTGTTCCTTGATTTCTGGGCTTCATGGTGCGGACCCTGCAGGAGAGAAAACCCCAATATCGTAAGTGCTTATCAAAAATACAAAGACAGAGGATTTGATGTCTTTGCCGTGTCACTCGACCGCGACAGGGAAAGCTGGCTGGCAGCCATTGAGAAGGATAATCTGACATGGACACAGGTGTCCGACCTTTTGCTCTGGGACAGTGGGCCGGCAAAACTTTACGGTGTGAGAGCCATTCCGTCCAACTTCCTGATCGATGAAAACGGCATCATCGTGGCTAAAAACCTGAGGGGAGAGGAACTGGATAAAACACTGGAAGATCTGCTGAGAGACAAATAAAGTGATTGTTGTACGGCGGGTACGTTACGCAAAAGTGGATCACACGGTTCATTTATAACCATAGCTTGCTCGCATACCTGTCATCTAAACATTACAACCCTATGAATAAAGCATTATTGACATTTATTTTTCTCCTTGCAATAATTCAATCTCAACAGGTGAAGGCTGAGGGAATTCATTATTTCTTTGGCCCCGGACTAACGTTCGACACCACAATTCCAACTCCGGAGGAGTTTTTAGGTTATGAAACAGGCAGCAGGATTACCGAGCACAGCAGGATCAATGCATATTACGAAAAGCTTGCCGAACTATCCGACCGTACCTCCCTGATTGAAATAGGGCGAACACATGAAAACCGTAAGCTATATGTGTTGATTGTGTCGTCGCCCGAAAATATAAGAGAGCTGGATGGATATAAAGAAAACCGAAAGAGAGTCCGCGAGGGAGAAAAACCGGACGGTCCGTTGATCGTCTTCCTGGGAAATACGGTACATGGTAACGAAACATCCTCCGCGGAGGCAGCGTTACTTGCTGCCTACTATTTCACAGCCGCACAAAACGACTTTGTAAAGCAACAGCTTGAAGAGGGGATTTATTTTATTGACCCCGTACGCAATCCCGACGGACAGGAGCGATTTGCATCCTGGATAAACTCAAATACAAGCGTACTTACAAAAAACATCTCTCCATACGACCGTGAACATACCGAAGGATGGCCCCGGGGACGGGGGAACCACTATTGGTTCGATCTCAACCGCGACTGGGTAAACATTGTGCATCCCGAAAGCAAGGCACGTGTAGCCCTGTATCAGGAGTGGCTGCCACATGTGCAGGCAGACCATCACGAAATGGGTACAAACAATACTTTCTTTTTTGAACCGACAAACCCCGACGGTAACGAAAGCCGCTTTGTGCCACAATCCACCTATAAGCTCAACCGGCTGTTTGCCGATTATTATGCAGAGGCACTGGATAAGATCGGTTCTTTCTATTACACCAAAGAATCGTATGATAATAAAAACCCGAATTTCGGTTCTTCCTATCCCGATTTCAACGGAGGTGTGGGAATCCTATTCGAACAAGGCTCATCGAGGGGTCTTAGTCAGGAATCCGAAAACGGTATTGTAACCCTTGCATTTACTGTCAGGAATCAGTTGGTAACAAGCATTGCGACTGTTGATGCAGCAAATGCACACAAGGATGATTTGTTTGACCTTCAAAAGGAATTTTTCACACCCTCCCGCGGAAAAGAGGCTGCAAGGTCATTCATTATCGGCGACAGTCATGATCTATCCCGTTTACATAAATTCGTGCAGTTACTGCTCCACCACCGTCTGGAAGTGTATGAAAATGCAAATGACATAACGATAGACAGCGTGAGATATGAAAAAGGAAAATCCTTCTTTATTCCTGCTGGACAAGCCAACAGCGCTCTGGTGGGAATCATTTTTGACGACTTAAAGGATGAAAACATAAAAACTGACGAAGAGGTAGACAAGTTAAGCTATGGCGCCGGTTTCTCGGTGGCTTATGCCTCCGGACTCTCTTATGATGTGACCACATCATCCTCCCGCGGAGCACGGGTACTGACATTACCACAAGCATATACAGGCGATTTACAACAGTCGGAGTACGCTTATCTGGTGGATTATCGTGACGCAAAAAGTCAACAATTGCTTTTCAGGCTTCTGGAGGAAGATATTTTAGTGAAAGCTGCATTCAAACCTTTTTCCATACAGAGAGATAACAGCATCAAGGAATTCTCTTATGGCAGTCTGCTTATTCCTGTAAAAAATCAATCCATCACTTCATCAGAACTTTATGCACTATTGAAAGAAACAGGAGTGCAGGAGAAAGTGGACATCATTCCCGTCACTACAGGTCTTAACGTGAATGGAGTTGACCTGGGTAGCAGGGCCCTCAGACGGATTGAAAAACCAAAAGTGTTGGTAGTGACAGGAGGAGACATATCAGCGACTGAAGCGGGCGAAGTGTGGCATTTGTTCGATCAGCAATTAAAATATCCGTTGGTGCGGGTCGAATACAATCACTTTGGACGGGTTCCCCTGCATGAATTCAACCGGATTGTTTTTGTCAGCGGGAATTATTCTTTCCTGGAAGATGCAGATATGAATAGGTTGAAAAACTGGCTAAGCAACGGAGGAACGTTAATCACAGTAAATAGAGCTTCGCGGTGGGCTGTGAATCAAAACATTTCTTCGGCAAAGTTTGTCGTAAGCACCGACACGAGCGACGTGAAGCAGGATAGACGTATCATACGACGTTCTTTCCCGACTTCCGTATTCCAAACGAAAATTGACCTGAAACACCCGCTGGCATTCGGCCTCACAAACGAGAAACTGCCCGTAGTGCGTGAAAGCGACCTGTTTCTGGCTTCTTCACCAAATAGTGTATCAGCATATACTGATGAGCCACTGCTCAATGGGTATATCTCTCCCGGGCACCTGAAGGACCTGAAAGGTTCCGCCTCTATCCTGGTCACCCCCGCGGGAAGGGGCAATGTGATTCTCTTTGCGGAAGATCCGTTGTTCAGGGGGATATGGGACGTGACGAGCCGCACATTTGTGAATGCTGTTTTATTCGGAAACAACATTCCCGGCAGGTAAGAATGCATGTAGGGATCTTTTATGGCAAACTGTTTTCATTTCAATCTGAACATGCAAAAATTCAATCAATAAGCCCATGCGTTGATACATTATTCGTCTACAAACTTACAAACTGAAACGTATAGTAAATAATAACCAAGAACAAATGAATAAAAGAAGTACATCAAGGAATCATGTAAATGAAAAAGTGGTGAGGCTTATCGCCGCACAGGTGATTCTCCTCACACTGGCCACATTACTTACAGAATGGATAGGACTGGCACTCTTTTTAGCCGTTGATTTTGCCTTGCGGGCTTTTACCCGCACACCTTCACCACTGGCTCTCAGTGCCAAAGGATTAACGAAAGTGTTGAGATTAAAGCCGAAACCTATTTTTGCACCTCCTAAAAGATTCGCAGCAAGCCTGGGTCTGCTCTTTTCATTGGGTATCGCTCTGTTCCTGTATCTCAACTATCTAACGGCATCTTATGCTACAGGCTCAATGCTGATTGTTTGCGCATTCCTGGAAGCAGTCTTCAACATATGCCTGGGATGTTATGTGTATAATTGGTTCGTGGCTCCTTTTATCAACAGGAGTGTACAAAAAAGACAACAAGGAATGAAATAATCAGCATTCCTGTTTCATCCAGCCTGAGACATCTAAACAGAGTAAACAATGGTAAAAAATGTAGCATATTGAAGATATTTCTTTATATTTTTTTTCATATTATCACTTTCTTATCAATTATTCCTTTATCTTTGCATCAAATTCAACGCTAACAATGCCGAATTTGTATCAGATATACGACCACACTACTACTACAATGATGATGACCCCTTGGGGGGTTATCTAATTTTTCACA
>JADMKJ010000163.1:0-1353 GCA_015478855.1 Proteiniphilum sp. | reverse complement strand
GGCTCTCCTCACTGATCATCAGCAAGGTGATCGATGGCTCCCAACTATACGACGCCACAGCATTCATCAAGACCAACAAGCAGTTCAGCAACCACATCCCCGATCTGGTGCTGTCCAACGAGCTGATACGAAAAACCTTCTCCCGCATGCCCCCGCCACATGTGGCGATCGTGCCGGGTTTCATCTCATCGAGCTGTGACGATGGTGATATCACCAATCTGGGTCGCGGCGGATCGGATTACACGGCAGCTATCATCGCTGCAGCCATGGATGCTACCGTGCTGGAGATATGGACTGATGTGGACGGGTTCATGACAGCCGATCCCAAGATCATCAACTCGGCCTATGTCATCGAGGAGCTCTCCTTCACCGAGGCGATTGAGCTCTCCAACTTCGGGGCGAAGGTGATTTATCCTCCCACCATCTTCCCGGTTTATCACAAGAACATTCCCATTTACGTAAAAAATACGTTCCATCCTGAATCGGAGGGCACGCTAATACGCAATATCAAACCCACCCGCAATGGTAAGATCATCAAAGGGATCTCATCAATCAACGATACAGCACTCATCACAATACAGGGACTGGGTATGGTAGGCGTGATCGGAGTGAACAAACGGATATTCACAGCACTGGCCGATAATGGCATCAGTGTCTTTATCGTCTCACAGGCCTCTTCTGAAAACAGTACCTCCATTGGCGTACGTACGCAGGATGCGACACTTGCGCAAAAGGTACTCAATCATGAATTTACCTATGAGATCACTATGGGCAGCATCAATGAAATCATCGTTGAATATGATCTGGCAACCATTGCGATCGTGGGGCAGAACATGAAGCATGTACCCGGTATTGCGGGCAAATTCTTCGGTGCCCTTGGCAGAAACGGCATCAGTGTCATCGCGCTGGCACAGGGAGCGGGTGAAACCAATATCTCCTGCGTGATTGCCAGGTCGGATCTGAAGAAAGCACTCAATGTGATCCACGACTCCTTCTTCCTCTCACCCTACCAGGAGCTTAACCTCTTTGTGGTTGGCACCGGAACGGTGGGTAGCAGGCTGCTTGAACAGATACGCCTGCAACAGAACACACTCAAGGAACAAAATAAGCTGAGAGTGAACATCGTAGGTGTTGCCAATGGACGCAAAGCACTTTTTTCACGCGATGGTATTTCACTTGAGGGGTACTTTGACAACCTGATGGAAAACGGCGTGAAAAGCTCACCGGAAAGAATAAAGGAGGAGATATTGAACATGAATATTTTCAACTCCGTCTTTGTGGATTGCACGGCAAGCCCGGGCATCGCTGAGTTGTACGATGAGCTGATGGGAAAAAACATTTCAGTGGTTACCG
>JADMKJ010000162.1 GCA_015478855.1 Proteiniphilum sp. | reverse complement strand
AGCTTGCAAAGCTTCCTGATAACGGGATTCCCTGGCAGGCAAACCTGTGATGTTCTGTCTTGAAAGAATCAACCCGGTGGGGGTCTTGCAATTTTCTAGTGCTATCTTCCAGGCAACTGTTGTCTCATGACCATCGGCAGGACGAAGCACCAACATGGAGTTCTCTCCATGATGGTTCTGCAGCTTCTCCAATAATCGGATCTGCGCTTCCTGCTCTACCGGTTGGTGGGTGGGTCCATCTTCACCCACGCGGAATGCATCATGTGTCCAGATAAAGATTGCAGGTGTCCCCATCAAGGCGGCGACACGAATGGCAGGTTTCATGTAATCGGAGAAGGCGAAGAATGTCCCACAGGCAGGTATCACCCCCCCGTGCAAGGCTATACCGATACATACCGCCGACATGGTGAACTCGGCAACACCCATTTGCAGGAAAGCACCCGAAAAATCACCCTTCTTCAGCGGTTTGGTATGCTTCAGGAAGCCATCGGTCTTGTCGGAATTGGAGAGATCGGCAGACGCTACAAGCATGTTATCAACCTGTTGCGCCAGCGTGCTGAGCACGGCTGCAGATGAGGCACGGGTGGCATTCACCGGCTTTTGCTCGATAGCCGACCAGTTTATCTCGGGCAACTCCCGGTTAAACCACATGGCTTTCTTCTCTGCCAGCACAGGATTCATCCTGGCCCACTCACGTTCGCGTCTTCTCTTGTCTGCCACAATTGCTTGCAGCGCCAATCGTCGTTTTTCATACAACTCTTTCACCTGAGGAAAAATCACAAAAGGATTCTCGGGATTCCCCCCCAGTCCGGCCACGGTTCTGGCAAAATCACCTCCTGCCGCACTCAATGGCTGCCCATGGGTGGAAAGCTGAGACTCAAACGAAGTGCCGTCGCCCTTCAATGCTCCTTTTCCCATTACTGTATTCCCGATAATAAGCGTCGGACGCTCCTTCTCCGCTTTTGCTTCGGTGAGGGCGGCTCTAATCTGCTCAGCATCATTCCCGTCAATTTCGATCACCTCCCAGTTCCAAGCCTCATACTTTTTCGCCACATCCTCACTCGTAACCTCGGAGGTTGTCGTGGAAAGCTGGATCTGGTTAGCATCATAAAACATGATCAGGTTGCTGAGACCCAGATGGCCGGCAATCCTTCCCACGCCCTGTGATATCTCTTCCTGAATGCCTCCGTCGGTAATATAGGCATAAATGGTATGGTCAACCACAATTCCCAGACGTGCTTCGAGGAATTTGGCAGCAATGGCCGCACCGGCACCATACGCATGCCCCTGACCCAACGGGCCTGAACTGTTCTCTATTCCCCGTGGCACATCGAGCTCAGGATGGCCAGGTGTGGCGCTACCCCACTGGCGGAAACCACGCAGATCCTCCATGGTGAATTTTCCACAGAGAGCGAGCACAGCATAAAACATGGGAGACATGTGACCGGCATCCAGGAAGAAGCGATCCCGACCATCCCAATAGGGGTTTTCGGGATCATACTCCAGAAATTCAGCATACAGAATGTTGATAAAATCAGCTCCACCCATTGGTCCCCCGGGGTGGCCCGACTTAGCTTTCTCTACCATTGCGGCTGATAATATCCTGATGTTATCAGCCGCCATTTTCACTACTTGATTGTCGTTCATTGGATTTTTCTTATTATTGTTTCCGGAAAACCGGTAAGTAACGTATGTTGCATGTATACAGTCAGAGACTGAACTGCGGGACTTTCACCCATTCCCCGTCTCGCATTGCGGATTGGTGTGCTGCAATCCCCCCAACCGTCATGTTGAGTGACATTGCGATATCAATTAATGGTTTACGGTCTTCGAGGATTGCCCTTACGAACTCTTCCGTAAGATGTCCGTGTGAACCTCCATGGCCTCCCTCGGGCATTCCGGGGGGAAGAGCCGGACGCGAGACATCAGGCAGATTTTTCATGAGACCCTCGTACTTGTCGTAATAGGAGCCTGTCGTCCCTCTCACCCTTCCCGTCTCAGCACCATAACCGTGCCCCATGGTGTCACTGCTTCTGCCCATGCGTGCCGAACCACCTTCACGGGTACGGTAGAATGCGATCTCAGTGGCAAACGGATTGTTGTAGATATTATTATCCGGCTGGTAACGTTCCATCTTGCTTTTCATGCCCATGCAGGAAACCTCAAGAAAGGAGCCTCCGGTAACTGCCACATAATAAGCATCGGAGTGTGTCGGATACCACTGGGGTGGCATCCCGTGCCGCCAGCCGTTAAAGGAGTCAATCCCATTTTCAGAATAATGCCAGTACTCTCCCTCTGCATAGAGCAGCTGTCCGAATCCTCCTGCGTGATATATCTGACGCATGGCATAAAGATTTTCGCGGAACATGGAGGTTTCGTACATCATATACTTCAGGCCTGTCCGTTTTACCGTTTCGAACAGCTTCTCAGCATCTTCGAAAGAGCCAAAAACGGCCGGAACGGCACAGGCTACATGCTTGCCATGATTCAATACCTCGATGCAGTGCCTGGCATGACTCGGCGCATCCGTAGCCACAAAGACAGCCTCAATGGTATCATCTTTCACCAGTTCCTCC
>JADMKJ010000161.1:14522-72735 GCA_015478855.1 Proteiniphilum sp. | reverse complement strand
TAGGTAGCCGCCGTTCTTTACAACGAGCCCCCGGGAGAAATCCCGGGGGCTTTTTGCGTTCAAATCCTTTCTGTTTGACAAATATTACTTACTTTTATGGCGTTACAACAGTAGAAGAACGCAGGTTCCTAGCTCGGGTAGACCCATCTCAGTTGTTTTTTGCCTATTTGGTCGACATAATCGGCTCGTTTATCTATTTCATTTGTTTTCGTGGAATCACTGAGTTAAATTTGTTGTATTATTATTAACAAATACACAAACACTGCCGTTCAATGATCAAATCAACAGAATCAATGCATCAGAAGGTTTGATATATTTAACAGAGAACTTCTTTGTGTGATTCTTTTGAAAAATTAACAATGAGTATATCTATACGTTCACTTAATAAAATATACCCCAATGGCAACCATGCATTGAAAGATATCAACATGGAGATTCCAACTGGTATGTTCGGCTTGCTGGGACCCAACGGAGCCGGTAAATCCACACTGATGCGCATCCTCGTGGCGCTGATGGAACCAACGTCGGGTGAAGTAGATATATTCGGACATAACCTGCTGAAAGAGCGAAAAGAGGTGCGTGGTATCCTTGGTTATTTACCCCAGGATTTTCGTTTTTTTGCCAAATATAAAACCCATGAGTTTTTAGACTATGCGGCCCGTTTATCTGGTATGCACAACGGAAAGAAGCGCCGACAAGCGGTGGATGAGATGCTTGAAAGTGTGGGGTTGTTTGATGTCCGCGAACGGTATGCATCCAGGTTATCGGGTGGTATGAAACGCCGTTTGGGCATCGCACAGGCATTGATTCACAATCCTAAACTGATCATTGTGGATGAACCCACCACAGGCCTGGATCCGGAGGAGCGGATCCGTTTCCGTAACCTGCTCGCGACGATAAGTGAGCAGGATGTAACGATCATTCTCTCAACGCATATTGTAGGCGACATATCCAGTACCTGCAATAGTATGGCGTTGATGAACAAAGGTGAGATCGCTTTTTTCGGCTCACCGGAAGAGATGCGTAAAGAGGCGGAAGGAAAGGTCTGGCGCATGAAAATCAGTGGTGACGAGCTGCCATTGGTAGATAAAAAATATCCGGTGATTACAACGGTACCCTCAGGCACAGGATGGGAGATTCAGGTTGTAGCCGATAAGATAGAAGGGTATGATGCGGAGCCCTTCCCGCCCAACCTGGAGCATGCCTACGTCTATTTCATGGAGAACAGGTTAAACCGTTGGATTGAAGACTAAACTATTTGAGCGATAAATATGTTCGCATTGTACAATATCCATTCAGTCGCAAAGTATGAGAGTAAACTGCTGATGCGGAGCTGGTTCTACCGAATCTTTCTGGTACTGGCGATCCTGTTTCTCTGTTTATTCAATTTTATCTCACTGGTCTTTGAGCAGAGCGGCGGAAACTGGCTGATGAAGGCAATCCCTGCTAATATCCCCTACATTAACCTGATGTTTCTGAATACCGGCCAGGCTATCATCGCAGTCTTCCTCTCCTCCGAATTTTTAAAAGCGGATAAAAAGCTCGATACCTCAGAGGTGTTCTATGTGCATCCCCTGAGTAATGCGGAATATGTGACCGGTAAGATTTGGGGTAATATGGCAGTATTCCTCCGCTTAGACCTCCTGATCATCCTGTTGGTGATCACTTTCAATCTTATTTCGGGCGTGACCATCGACTGGATGGCCTATCTGGTTTATTTTCTGCTCATCTGTATCCCCACCCTGATTTATATTTTCGGCCTCTCCGTTGCACTTATGCTTTTGCTGAAAAGTCAGGCAATTACGTTTGTCTTTTTGCTGGGATATATCGCACTTACGCTGTTCTATGTAGGAGATAAGTTTTATTATCTCTTTGACTATATGGTGTATAACCTGCCCCTGGTGAAATCTTCAATTGTTGGTTTCTCTAACTGGACGACATTGATCAATCACCGGATGATATACCTCTTGCTTGGGTTGGGATTTATTTGTCTCTCAATCTTCCTGTTCAGACGGCTTCCCAACACGAAAATGGGGAAATATCGCTGGCTTTATCTGTCGTTGCTTTTTGTTACTGCAGGGATGTGGGCTTCATACAATCATGTGGCCTCCATCATGAAAACGGCAAGCAGACGTCAGCTATATACTGAAGTGAACAACCGGTATGTGAACAGTCCGAAGATGGTGATCAACCATTATGATATCAGCCTGGATCAACATCCCCGCACGATCTCTTCCAAAGTGGAACTGCATGGGGTTGCCCTGAACCGCTCCTCACTTTTTTGCTTCACCCTGAATCCGGGACTGAAAGTGAGTGAGGTGACGGAAAGTAATAACCCGTTGTCGTTCAAACGTGATCACCAAATCCTGTTAATCGATTTTGGACGTGAAATAGTACCGGGAGATTCGGTTCGTTTCAGGATGAATTATGCCGGAGCGATTGATGAAAGCTTTTCTTATTTGGATATACCTGCAGAGATCCTAGAGGAGGAGTATGCCAGTGGGATGTTTAAGATTGATAAAAAATACAGTTTTCAACATATGAACTACCTGCTTTTCACACCTGAAACATATTGGTATCCACGTCCCGGTACCTCCTACAGCAGTGAGAACCCCGACTGGCAGCAGGCTTATTTCAGTCACTTCCGCCTGAAAGTGAAGACGTTGAACGGACTTAAAGCCTTGTCACAGGGAACCATGAAATGGCCCGTCGTGAAAAGGGTCGCCATTGAACCGGATGATTCTCTACGTGCCGGTAGACGGCCGGCAAGACGCACTGTCAACTCCGGCGAAACCGATTCGACAGCTGCCCGGCGCATGAGACCCCGCAGGGTGCCATCTGCAGGTGACAGAGATGCAGCTGGAGCACGGCCTTCCGGGGAGGGGCGTACAGGAAGAGAACGTTCCGCCGGTCAGGAGAGACCTGCCGGAGAGAGAGGGAGGGGCAGAGGCGCGCAACGTGCGGGCAGAGACACCCTCGCACGTCCGCAGGCTCCCGCTGCGCCGGGAGATGTGATCCTCACTGAAGCCAGAAGGGACAGCGTGCTTACTGAGGTTACGTACGACAGTATATTTATTTATGAGACTGATTTTCCGACCCCCTCCATCACACTAATCATCGGCGATTACGAACAGAAAAGCATCGAGGTGGATGATACGCATTACAGCATATGGCATCTGAAAGGGCATGATTATTTTTCTTCCCTCTTCAATTCAATTGTTGATACTATTCCTGCACAACTCAGAGAACGAAAGCGCTCAATTGAAAGCAGCTATTCACTCGATTATTCGTTCAGCCGATTTTCTCTTATCGAGGTTCCCGTCCAGTTTTATAGTTATGTGCGTACATGGACCCAGGCACAGGAAGTGATGCAGCCAGAGATGGTTTTGTTCCCTGAAAAAGGGAGCCTCGTCAATGAAGCGGATGTGGTGAGAGGTGTGCGGGATGAGAAGAGGCAGGCACAGCGAAACGGACAGGAGATCAGTGATGAAGATGCGGCAATGCGTGTGCTGAATCGATTCACACGGCTTTTCGAGCGAACGGAAAGCAATCTTAACTGGTCACAGAACAGAGGTTCAGTAAATATCTCCACGAAACCCAATCCCTATTTCCTGTTTCCACAGTTATACAATTTCAGGTATAATGTTTTTTCATCTGAATGGCCTGTCTCCAATCGGTTGATCGAGCTCTACCTGCAGGATAAATCAGATGATAACAGTTGGATCAGACAGATGAACGGGATCAGCAATAATGAAAAGGCAAACTTGCTGATGGAACAATCACCATTCAAGGAATTACTTTCCAGTATAGCGCATCGCGACCTGCTGGATAACATCACCTCCCTGAAAGCCAATTACCTGTTTGCCCATGCTGAGCGAAATGTAGGGTACAGGGAGTATCGTGATTCATTGCGTGCTGTCTTGCAGCGGAATATATTCACCAACCTGAGATTTGAACAGCTGCTGGATACCCTGGGGATGATTGCTGATGTCGATCTGCACGCGCCACTGGAAGCATGGTATCATCCTACAGCCCTCCCCAATTATATCTTGTGGTCACCTGAGGTTATTCAAATCACCAACCGGGATAAAGAGGTTTATGTCTTACGTCAACTGGTTACCAATGACTCGGATAATGATGGGGTCATCAACGTGGAGATCTTTTTCGGAGGTGGACAAGGTGCCATCTATGATCCGCGGGCAATACGGAAAGTGCCGTTAAAAGCGAGAGAAACGAAGAGACTGGTGTCCGTATGGGAGGAAGTACCGCGTAGTATCAATATCAATACCCTGATCTCTGCAAATCTGCCCGCCTTCATCAGGCTGCCGGTAAACAATATCATTCGGGAACGGAACAAACCCATTGAGGAGGAAGGCGATTTCGTCGTGGAGAACGCATCATATGAGATACCCGGTGAGTTGATTGTCGACAATGAAGACTCCACGTTGTTCCTGTTGTCGGCACCCGAGGTGGTAGGTCTCTTACCGCAATGGCTCGATAGGGTGGAGGATAATTCGTTTCGTTATTCGGGTGTCTCCGACTGGCGTCCACCATTACAGTGGACATTGACCACGAACGAAAAATATTACGGTACCCATGTTCGCTCAGCCTATGTGATAAACAGCGGCAATGGGAACCAGACAGCCACATGGAAGATCCCGGTCACAGACAACGGGCAGTATGATCTCTATTATTGGGTATACAAACCGGATGAACTGCGCCGGGGCCGTAGAAGAGGAGGTCGCGGCGGGGGTGATGCCGAATATCACTTTAAGGTGCGGTATGACGGGCATGAAGAAGATGCCTATATTAATCTGCAACGATCGGAAGAGGGATGGAGTGAACTGGGAACTTACTTCTTCAATAATGATACAGTAGAAGTTGTTTTAAGCAATGACACCAAAATAAGATCAGTGACGGCCGATGCCGTTAAGATTGTCAGGAGATAAAAGCCATAGAGAGAAATCAGACAGAGTTGAACAGAAAATGAAATAAATATGGACATGAATAGGTTAAGGTTACAACATTCTTTCGTACTACTACTCCTGACGGGATTATCAGTGCTTTCATCCATGCATGCACAAACATCCCTGACCATTGACCAGGCATTGGATATTGCAGAGGAGAATAACCCTGATCTGAAAGCATCAAAACTCAGCCTTGAACGTTATCAGTATAATCTTGTTGCGCAACAGGCATCGTTGAAATCCCGTTTTTCACTCGATCTCGATCCGATCAATTACAGCAGGTCAAGACGTTTTGACAATCGCCTGTCACAATGGTATACCAATGAAACACTTGCAACAAGCGGTACATTCATGGTATCCCAACCGATCCTGTTCACCGATGGAGAGATCTCACTGATCAATACATTTGGCTGGCAGGATAATCAGTCAACTGTGGAAGGGATGGATAACAGAAACAGGGCATTTAGCAACGATCTCTACTTGCGGCTGACACAGCCGATTTTCACCTACAACCGCCGAAAAATGGAGTTGCAGCAGATAGAGTTCGATTATGAGAATGCCGGCATCCGATATGCCTTACAGCGATTGAACACGGAGCGTAGCATCACCAATCAGTTTTACTCAGTGTTCATGGCGCAGAATAACCTCACTATCAGCAGGGAAGAGCTGGAAAATACGAGGTTAAGTTTTGAAATCATTCAAAATAAGGTGGAGGCAGACCTGTCGGCAAGAGAGGAGCTCTATCAGGCCGAGCTGAATCTTGCCAATGCACAGTCAGCGGTCGAAGAGCGGAATGTTTCGCTTGAAAATGCGAAAGATCAACTGAAACAGACATTAGGCCTACCATTAAATGATGACATCGAGGTGACGTTAGTGATAAAGGTGAGCGCGGTGGCGATTGATCTGGTACAGGCAGTACAAAGAGCCCTGAGCTCGAGAATGGAGCTTCGGCAACGCGAGATTGATATTGAACTGGCGGAACTTCAGATGATCCAGACCAAGAGCCTGAATGAGTTCAGGGGAGATATCTCCCTGTCGATAGGAATCATAGGTGACCATGAGAGGTTGCACAATGTATATGATAATCCTACCCAAAACCCACGTGTGTCAGTGAGTCTGACTGTTCCGATCTTTGACTGGGGTGAGAAAAAAGCGCGGGTACGGGCACAACGGGTAGCGCAAACCCTTGCCAGGCTTGAACAGGAAAACCTGCGGACTGATATCGAGCTGGAGGTGAGGCAGACCTGGAGAAGGCTGGAGAACCTGCGTACCCAGATTGATATAGCGGAGAAAAGTGTTCGGAATGCGCAGCTTACCTACGATCTTAACCTGACAAGGTATCGGGAAGGTGATCTTACGGGGATGGAAATCAGTCAGTTCCAGACACAGTTGTCGAACAGGAAGATTACTTATGCACAGGCACAGATCAATTATAAAATTGAGTTGCTTAACCTGAAGATATTAACATTGCATGACTTTGAAAATGATAGGCCCATTGTACCAGTCAGGGAATGGACCGGCACAACCCATTGAATTTACGGACATAAATAAAAAGAAATAACCGGATGAACGACAGAATTTTATTGCTAACGGTACTCGTTACATTGTTGACAGCATGTGGTAATCAACCACAAAACAGTCAAAGCGAGATTGAAACACCTGTCTCAGTGCAGGAGCTGAAGAAAAGTTCGATCAGCAGACTGATCAATACGACAGGAACGGCACTGGCGACCTATAGTGTTGAGCTGAATGCCGAGATGAGTGGGTTATATAACCTGCAGAACAATCCTTCCACCGGCAGGCCCTTTAAGTTAGGCGATGCCGTAAAAAAAGGTCAGCTGATCATCCGCCTGGAAGATAAAGAATATGAAAATGGGATCGCGCTGGAATCGAAAAAGTTGAGTCTTGAAATTGCGGAACAGGAGCAAAGCAAACAAAATGCCCTGTATGAAAAAGGTGGTGTCACCTTAAGTGAAATGCGCAATACCGAAGTGCGGGTCACCAACGCCCGCTACGATCTTGAAAATGCAGGCCTGAACCTGGAAAAAATGAGGGTGAGGGCACCCTTCAGCGGTGTTATTGTCTCCCTGCCGCACTACTCACCGCAGAGCAGGGTAACACAAGGCAGTCAGATGGTTGGATTGATGGCCTACGCACGCATGTACATGGATATCAACCTGCCGGAAAGTGCGATTGAATATGTACGATCAAATCAACCTGTTTACATCACGCATTACACGATGCCTCACGATACGCTCAGTGGCGTTATAAGTGAACTGTCACCGGCCATCAGCACGGAGACACGTACTTTTAAAGGGAAGTTGTTGATCGATAACAACCAGCTGAAACTACGTCCCGGGATGTTTGTGAAAGCCGATATTGTGGTGGACAGAGCCGATAGCGCCATTGTGATTCCGAAAGATGTGGTCATCTCCCGAAGAAACCGGAAGTATGTCTACATCGTGGAGCGAAATACAGCGATTCTGCGTGATATTCAAACGGGACTTGAGGATGAAGATAATATCGAGGTTACCCAGGGGCTGAATGAGAATGACAATCTCATCATCCGGGGATATGAGACCTTGCGTGAGAACAGCCGTGTGAAAGTGTTAAAATAGTCTGATAGATAGAGAATTGCCATTCTTTTAACATGATATTGTAAATGAGGAACATACTCCGATTCGCATTAAATAATCCCGTCACCATCAGTATGATCGTGTTAGCGATCCTGCTGCTTGGAAAGATCTCGTACGACAGGCTCAGCGTGGATCTATTGCCGGATATGAACAGCCCGCGCCTCTTCATCGAACTGGAAGCGGGTGAGCGTCCACCGGAAGAGATCGAAAGAATGTTTGTCGAAAGCATTGAGTCGATGGCCATCCGTCAGAGTGATGTGGTGCAGGTCTCTTCAGTGATCAGGGCCGGATCAGCCCGTGTTACGGTTGAATACCTGCAAAAGAAAGATATGGATGAAGCCTTTCTTGATCTTCAGAAGGCGATGACCCCGTTATCCCAGAATTCCGATATTGAGTCCATCAACATCACCCAACATGATCCGAACACAGCACCGGTCATGCTGATCGCGATGTCTCACCAGTCGATAACCGACATGGCAGAATTGCGGAAGATGGCGGACAGTTATATTCGTAACGAGCTCATACGGCTGGAGGGCATTGCCGAAGTATCCCTGTCGGGTGAAGAGATCCCGGTGCTGACAATTGAAACAGATCCATACACATTGAGTGCGTTTGGTATCACCATGGAAGAGATCGCCTCGAGAATCGAAGCAAATAATCAAAGCATATCGGGGGGAAGGGTGAGCGAGCTGGGTTTGCAGTACCTGGTGAAGAGCTCGTCGCTGTTTAACTCCGAGGCGGATTTCGAGAACCTGATCGTCAGCTACAAACCTACGGAGGTAACCACGGGTGAATCAGAAATGCAGAATGGAGGAGCCGGTGTGAGCGCGCCCCTGTTTTTGCGTGAAGTAGCCACGGTAAAATTCGAGAATGCACGCCCCGATAATATTGTGCGGATAAATGGTGAACGCTGCATTGGCCTCTCTGTCTATAAAGAGACGCAATTCAATACGGTAAAGGCAGTAGATCTTATCAACAGTCAGCTGTCAGTCATCGAACAGGCGTTGCCCGGGTACAGGTTTCAGGTGATCAGCAATCAGGGAACCTTTATTAAGCAGGCTATCAGCGAGGTGATGAACAGCGCTCTCTTTGGTATGCTGCTTGCCGTGCTGGTCCTGTTCTTCTTTCTTCGAAGGGTAGGCATGACGCTTATCGTGAGCGTTTCGATACCGATTTCCATCATCGCCACGTTCACCATGATGTATTTCAACGGGTTGACGCTTAATGTGATGACGCTGAGTGGTCTGGCACTGGGGGCAGGCATGCTTATCGATAATGTGATCGTGGTGATAGAGAGTATATTCAGAAACAGGGAACAGGGAGTGGAGCGCAGAGAGGCAATCATCAACGGTACCACGGAAGTCTCCGGGGCAGTCATTGCTTCTACCGTAACGACCATCGTTGTATTTATTCCGATCGTTTACCTGCATGGTGCATCGGGTGAACTGTTCAGGGACCTGGCGTGGACAGTGACCTTTTCACTACTCTCGTCGCTTTTTGTGGCGCTGTTGGTGATCCCCATGTTTTATGACAGGCTGACGCGACGGAAAGAGGGTAAAACAGCGTCAAAGGCGGTGCAGTTCAAAGGATACAGCCATCATCTTCGCAGGCTGCTCACCCATCGCTGGTGGGTGATCGCTGTTTCGGCAGCTATACTGGTCGTCTCCATACTTCTTGTACCTTATGTAGGTACCGAATTTTTACCACGTACGGAAGGGAAAGACTTTACGATTTCGGTCAAATTGCCGGAAGGTACCCGGCTGGAACGTACCGATGCGGTGGTGAATAATCTGGAATACCTGCTGCACAGCATCACCGGAGACAGCCTGACGGTGATCTATAGCCATGTTGGCAAAGGCTCTTCTGAGCATCAGATCTTTGAAGGAGAACATACAGCTATGATAAAAGTTATATTATCCGATCAGAGTAAGATATCACCGGCATATCTGATCGCACGTTTCTCTGAGGCAACAACTGATATTGACGGGTTGGAGCTTGCGTTCAGGCAGGATGACAATTCGTTGAGTGAGTTTTTAGGTGACGAGGAGGCACCCATTGTGGTGGAAGTCAAGGGCGATCATCTCGAGGAGATTGCTTCCTTAACGGACGAAGTGGTGTCACGCATGTCATCCGTGGAGGGACTATACAATATAAAATCGTCCATGGCCGACGGTGCACCCGAACTCAATATCAATATCAACCGTACCATCGCGGGAATCCATAACATCTCGGTAGCTGCCGTGATTCAGCAGATCGGACAACAACTGCAGGGACACGACGTCGGAAAAATGGATTTCAAGGGTGAGATGCGTGATATCGTTATCAAAGTGCCGGACATGACCAGCAGGCAACTGGAGGAGCTGGTTATCACAAGCGGTAACCAGGAATTCAGACTGAGTGAATTAGCCACCATCACCTCTTCGCAGGCACCAAAAGAGATTTTCCGCAGGAACCAAAGTCGCCTCAACAAGATTGTGTCCGATATGGAAGCATATAAATCGCTTGACAAGGTTGCACGCGAAATTCGTGCGGCGGTTGCGGATATCGATCTATCCACAAATTATTCCATCACGGTAACGGGAGAAGAAGAGCGACGCAGAGAATCGATGGATAGTCTTCTTTTTGCTTTGCTGCTTTCCGTAGTGTTAGTATATATGGTGCTGGCATCTCAGTTTGAATCATTGTTGCACCCCTTTACGATATTGTTAACTACACCGTTTGGTCTGGTAGGTGCCATCATGTTCTTCCTGATCACAGGGACACCATTGAACATCATGGGTGCGATGGGCATCATCATGCTGGCAGGGATAGCGATCAATAACTCGATCCTCCTGGTGGGGCGCATCAATCAGCTGAAGAGGTTGATGCCGCTGACAGATGCAATCGTACAGGCGGGACAACAGCGTATAAGGCCTATCATCATGACAAGCCTCACCACGATTCTGGTGTTGCTGCCAATGACGTTCAATTTCGGTGAGGGTGTCGCGATGCGTTCCTCCATGGCTGTGGCAGTCATCGGTGGACTCGTTACCTCCACGCTGATGAGCCTGGTTGTGATCCCCTGTGTCTATTACCTGTTTGAGCAAATGAAGCGAACGGTCAATAAAAGGGCAGGTGTAGATGCTTCAGCTGATGCTGAGGAGGTGTAGAGATATTTACAGATTAAATATAGAGAATGGACTTTCTTTTAAACAGAAGAGTAACAATCAGTATGTTGTTTATAGCATCTACCCTTTTGGGGTATGTCTCCTATAAACAACTACCGGTAGAATTGCTTCCCAATGCGGAGTTGCCCATGCTGTATGTTTCCGTTACCTCACAACAGGAGATGGATCCTGCTTTTGTGGAGTCGGAAGTGATCATACCGCTTGAAGGTGCCATCAGCTCCGTGGGTGGGGTGGACAGGATACAATCGGAGATCAGCAGCCGCCAGTCATCCATACGTGTCGACTTTAAGAGCAATGTGAATTTTAATACCACCTCGCTGCGGCTGGAGGAGAAGATGAAGGAAGTATCGGCATCGCTACCGGCAGGTTTTAACGTGCGCGTGCAGAAGATGGATGTCTCGATGATGAACAACACGTTCATCTCTCTCCAGGTGAGAGGCTCCGGAGGAGTCGACCGTGTGCGCAACATTGTGGAAGAGGAGGTGGTGACGGAGCTGGAGAATATTGACGGGATCGCTGCTGTTCAGGTGTTCGGCGGACGTGAGCGGGCCATTGAGGTACAGCTGAATAAGGAGGCCGGCAAGGCGCTGAATATCACGCCTTCCGCCGTCAGCAGCCTGCTGAACAACAACGCACGTGAGAAGGTGTTTGTCGGCACCGTGAAAGAAAAGGAGAGCCAGTATTTCGTCCATGTACATTCCTCCTATACCAAAGTGTCAGATCTGGAAAACATTGTGGTTGCTCCCGGACCGGTGTTGCTGAAAGATATTGCCACAATTTTCTTCGATCTGAAAGAAGAGACCTCCTATAGCCGGGTCAATGGAAAAGAAGCAATCTCTGTTTCACTTGTCAGCGATGCACAAGCCAACCTGATTGACCTGTCACATCGCACGTTGGATGCCGTTGAACAACTGAACGAACGACTGGTGCTGCATGACGTGGAGATCGTGGTTGACTCCAACACGGCAGAAGTAATGGAGAACAACATCAATCAGATCATCAACCTTGCTTTGATGGGTGGGTTGCTCGCGATCCTGGTACTCTGGTTTTTCCTGAAGAATGTAAGGTTGGTATTTTTTATTGCTCTCTCCATCCCTATTTCAGTCTTCACCGCTTTTAGCTTCTTCTATTATGCGGGCATTTCAGTGAATAGCCTCACACTGGTCGGAATGGCTTTGGCGGTAGGTATGCTGCTGGATAACAGTATCGTGGTCCTGGAGAATATCTATCGGTTGTCAGGCATGGGGCTCACTGCCGGCAAATCGGTCAGTCGTGGGACAAAAGAGGTGTTGCGTTCCATAGTAGCAGCAACACTTACCACGGTCATTATCTTCCTGCCATTTATCTTCTCCGATAACTTCCTGCTGAAACTTATGGGTTCCCATATCGGCGTATCGATTATCTCTACTCTTCTTGTGTCGCTCGCCGTGGCGTTGTTATTCGTCCCTATGGCTGCCTATCTGGTTCTACGCAGTAAAAAAAGTAAAACGGTCTTTTACGAAAAGGTGACCCTGACACAACGTCCGATACAGGTATACCTTGTGTTGTTAAAATCATGCCTGCGAAATCCGGGAAAGACCATCTTCGGCTCCCTCATCCTGCTTTTTGTGGTGCTGATCCTATCGCTCACCACGGCAGTGCAACAAAACAGGGAGGTGAACTCAGACCGTTTCAATATCTATGTTACGATGCCTGCAGGAAGTACAATAGAGAGTACAGATAATGTAGTAAAGGTGATGGAAGAAAGCCTGGAGGTGATCCCCGAAAAGAAAGAGCTGATTAGTCGTGTAAATGAGGAAGAGGCTATGCTGACACTGATATTGCAGGAGAACTTTCAAAAAATAGGGAAGCGTACGATCTCCGAGATCAAAGCAGACCTGCAGTCCAGAATACCCAATGTAGGAGGAGCAGAGATCACTGTGGCCGATGCCACGGGAGGTGGTCAGGACAATGCAGGAGGGATGAGTGGCATGGTCGGCTTCATGAGCCTGCTGGGTATCGGTGACAACCAGGAAAGGATCATTGTCAAAGGTTCGGATTATGAAATGATGCAGCTGGTTGCCGAAGATATCCGGTATCAACTGGAGCAACAGGAGTACATACAAAATACCCGCGTCTCTTTCATGCGTCGTCAGCCGGAAATCATGCTTGATTTTGATCAGATACTGCTCACTTCATATGGCATTACACGCACCAATATTCTGACTGGCTTATCGGAGCTTGACAGTGAGTTTTCTTCAGGAACCACGTTCAAGGTGGGTGATGAATCATATGATATCATCATTCGGGATGAAATGACCGAAGAGGAGGAGGAGCAGCAGAATAAGCAAAAAACCATCGATGATCTCCATGCGGTGCAGATCATGAACAGCAGCGGCGGGTTGCACAACCTGAAGGATATTGCCTCGGTCAACAAAGGATACGGACGCTCCCGCATCATCCGTGTGAATCAGGATAAACAACTGGATGTGCGTTACGGGTTCTTGCCTGGCATCGAACAATCCAAAACGTTGCTTGAAGGGTATCGTGCAGACATCGACCAGCTGATCACCGGCTACAATCTGCCTGCCGGTGTGGCCATCGAAGTGATCCACGAGGAGGATCAGTTTGCTGATTTTAAATTTCTTATCCTCGCCGCCTTTTTGTTGATATTTATGATCCTGGCAATGGTGTTTGAGTCGGTCACGACCCCACTGGTCATCCTCTTCTCGATACCCCTGGCGGCCATCGGCTCACTGATCGCATTGTTCCTTACCGGCAACAGCCTGCTCAACGCAAATACGTTAATGGGATTCCTTATCCTGCTGGGTGTGGTGGTGAACAATGGCATCATCCTGATCGACTATTCAAAACTGTTGCGTAAACGTGGATACCGGCGTGAACGAGCATTGATGACAGCAGGGATATCCCGTATCAGACCCATACTGATTACGGCCATCACTACGATTATTGCCATGTTGCCGCTAGCCATGGGCAATACTGAGTATGCAGGAGCTATCGGTGCACCGTTTGCCATTACTGTCATCGGCGGTCTGGCTTTTTCAACCTTGTTGACACTGCTGATTATCCCGACAGTATATATGGGACTGGAGAATGCGTTGGAATGGTATCAGACGCTGACGGTAAGAACAAAGATCATCCATCTCCTGCTTTTTGTGACCGGTGTGGCAGCCATCTATCTCTATGGAGAGGGTATGTTGTATCAGGTGTTATACCTTACGGTGCTTGCAGTGCTGATCCCGGGAGTTACCTTTTTTGCGCAGACCAGCCTGCGTCGTGCCAGAGCAGATGTCGTTGATCCGGATCAGGAGGTAGAGATAGTCGTACGCAGCCTGGTGAAGATCTATGATCGTTCCGGTCGTTTTACGCGTGAATGGAACAGCGGCCTGGAAATAAGGAGACGTATGGGGCTGAGTGGTGAATACCATTCGCTGAAAGATTTTATCCCTGTTGCCTGGCAGTTTATCTTGTGGGGGTTTGGCTTCTATTTCACTTACTTTTATCTCGAAAGCAGGTTGTGGGGTTTTCTCTTCTCATTTGTGATGTATGCTGCCACACTCTATTTATGGCGTAAGATGCGGGCATACCTGTTTTATCGTTATGAAGGGAGCAAGATCGTGAGAACCATCAACCGCATCCTCTTCTGGAGCATGCCTCCATTGATCCTGTGGGGTCTTTACAGGATGCTGGATAATCTGCCGATGGTGTTGATAATTGGTGCTTTGTGGGGGGTGGGTATCGCCATCTATATCTCGTCACAATTTCTGTACAGGAGGAATGTCAATATCGAGAGAGTCACAGGCCGCTATGCCGGGTTGAAACGTTCCTATTTCCGTATGGTCATGAGCATCCCGCTGCTTGGCAGGCGTCGTCGTCCGTTTAAAGCATTGCGTGGTGTCTCGTTTGAAATAAAAACAGGTATGTTCGGATTACTGGGACCCAACGGTGCCGGTAAATCGACCCTGATGCGTATCATCACCGGTATTTTGGAACAGAGTTACGGGAGCATCTGGATCAACGGCCTGGATACCCGTCTCTACCGGGAAGAGCTGCAGAGTCTGATCGGCTTCCTTCCGCAGGAGTTCGGGATGTATGAGAATATGACTGCATGGGAATTCCTCGATTATCAGGCGATCCTGAAAGGGTTGACCGACAGCAGTGTGCGGGATGAACGTATCGGATACGTCTTGAAGTCGGTACATATGGATGAGCGCAAGGATGATCAGATCGGTTCCTTCTCAGGCGGAATGAAGCAACGTATCGGTATTGCGATGATACTGCTGAACCTGCCGCGTATACTTGTGGTGGATGAACCCACTGCCGGCCTTGACCCACGTGAACGTATCCGTTTCCGCAACCTGTTGGTAGAGTTGAGCAAAGATCGCATAGTCATCTTCTCTACCCATATCATTGAAGATATATCCAGCTCATGCAATCAGGTGGCGGTGGTAGACAAAGGGGAGTTGAAGTATTTCGGGGTACCGGAGAAGATGGTCGACATGGCTTTTGGGAATGTCTGGCAGTTCCTGATTGATAAGGAGTCGTTTGAGGAAAAACTGGACAAGTCACTGGTGGTACATAATATACAGGATGGAGACAGGATTCAGGTAAGGTATATCTCAGATACCGAGCCATATCCCGGTGCTGTTCAGGTAGAAGCCAACCTTGAAGATGCCTACCTCTGTTTATTGAAAAATATCTGATGCAATGAAAGTAAATAAATATTTTGACTTGACAACCAGTATTGTGCGGTATAATCTGAAGATTATATTTGCCGGTAAGTTCCTCTGGTTCCTGTTGGCTGCTTTTGCCTTTTTTGCCTTTTTCATGTTTCAACAAGCATGGAACAGGGCCGATATAAATGAGGGTTCGATCTACAGCTTATTGATGTTCCCTTGTTTGCTGCTTATATTCTATCCGGTCGTTTTCGGTATTCAGAATGATGAAGACAACCGGATACTGGAAATTATTTTCGGTATACCCAATTACCGATACAAAGTATGGGGTGTGCGGATGCTGATGATTTATGTGTCAAACTATTTCATCCTGGTTATTTTTGCTTATGTCGCTCGTCTAATGCTATACCCTGTTAACATCTTTGAAATGGCCTTTCAGCTGCTTTTCCCGATGTTTTTTTTCGGCAATCTGGCTTTTATGTTTTCCACAACCACCAGAAGCGGCAACGGTACCGCCGTCATCATGATCGTCTTCGGTCTTATATTTTATATCTTCCTGAATGCCAACAGACAAATTGCTCAGTCTTTTTGGAATGTCTTCCTGAATCCGTTTTCTATTCCTTCCGACATCCATCCCATGATCTGGCAGAACACCATCCTCAAGAACCGGCTATTCCTTGTAATCGGCGCTGTTGTATGGTTGATGATCGGCTTCCTTAACCTTCAGAAACGGGAGAAGTTTGTGTAGTAAATCAGCCATGGGGTTAATGTTTCGGAACAATCAGCAGGGTTTCCTGCATGGGTGAAATCATACTGTCGCTGACTTTTGTTCTTATAGTTTTATAGGATTAGGATATTCTTTTCCCATAATTCTTTTGTATTCTATAAGGAATGAAAGATATTTCATCTTTGCATCTTCATTCATTCCCAATCTTTGCATCGCATTGATCATATGACTGAGTGCTGCCTCATTCATAGGGTCAATATGAAAAGCTGCTTGTGCGAGGTCTATAACCGTCTGCCAGGCCTCTTTGTCATAGTTCTCCTTCATTGCACTCAGGATGAGCGGCTCAATCTGTTTCTCCGTTTTCTCTTTGAATGAGTCGTAAGATGGTAAATCTTCATTCTCTAAGAATTTACCCCTGCTCACAATGTCCAACAGCTCCTGGTACTCGGCTTCCCACTTTCTCTCTGATAGGATCTGCATACATCCAGTGTAGTCACAATAGAACGGATCTCTCTGTACAAGGAAGAATATTCCCCTTTCATACAGAAGTTCTATTCCATCCAGTTCCTCTAATATTTTTCTGAGTCTGTTTAAAGTCACATTTCTTATATTCTTAACCTCCTGAGAAAGTTTCTGTGGCCATAGTTGCCTGCTCAGTTGCTGAGATGCGATACCCTCCCTTTCCTGGCTGTATTGCAATAAAAGACAGAATGTCTCTTTCAGTTTTTTACTGAGCATATAAGTGATATCTCTTCCGTCACGGTCACAGACAGTAAACTCACCGAAAAGAAATATTGTATTGGCTCTTGGTGCCGGTTTGGACGCAACGAGCTTTTCATAGGAAGTCTTCCCGACATCAGGAACAGGGGTATTTCTTCCGTTCTTTCTGACGAACAGAATTAAAAGGAGCCCTCCCCCCAGCGCTATCACACCAATCATTAAATAGTTAATCCAGCCTTCACTCTGCTTTCCCGTCGGTGGATGGTTGGACAGTTCATTCTTTGTAATAGGGGGAGATGCGAGTGAATAAATATGCAATTCTGATTGAATGTCGTCATCAAATTCATGCACCACAGCATAGAGGGTACTCACTTCATTGTCGTAGTAAAGATTGGCATTGGTATTTATCTTATCAGAATAGATGGGAATGGAATCGCCCAATATAGTATAGTCTCCATCTTTGAACGAAAAACGGTATAATTTCAGAAACGACTCTGTGAAATGTTCCGGATAACATAATGTATAAAAAAACGACTCATTCGTGATGACCATTCCTCTTACCGGTACGGCATTATCCTTATACCATGGGATCTCCCATACTTTTGTGATCTCTTTGGTCTGTAGATCCAGCCGGTAGAGATCATAAAAATACTCCCTACCCAGTAGCTGGTTGCCCGATAGATTTCCTGTACCACCGAAAAGATATAGCTGGTGGTTTTCTTCGTCATGTCCCAATGAGGTAAAATACCTGGGAGTAATACCTCCCCTGTTGTCTACAGGGTATTTACTCCATTCCTGTCTTTCAAGGTCATATTGGTGAAATTCATCGCTGAAACGTCTGTCTCCGAAGCCCCCGAAAATCAGGTACATTCCCGATGAGGAGTCGAAAAAAGAAGCATGGTGATGCAGTTGCACAGTCAGGCGGTCGTAGCTTTCGATCCGCCACTCGAAAGAATTCAAATCGAGACTAACTACTGTTGGTTCCTGATAAGAGCTGCGATATACCTCGTAACAATATAACCGGTTGTTATCCTGATCAATAAAATTTGTCCCCAGCCTGATTTCAAGAGGACAAGGTGTATTGAATACGATTGTTTCGGAGCTTTTCGATCTTATGTTGTATATTACTATCGAATCACGGTTGAAATAATAGAGTTCATGTCGCCCTTTATGGTAACTAGTCCCCGAAACGGTGGAAAAATTGAAATGAGCTTCCGATTTCCAGTGATATGAATCATTAATCAGCCAATAGGGATTGGTTACGCTCCCTATCTCCTTTCCCCGGGCATCATGCACTCTGTTTCCCTGGGATTCATTCAACCGAAACCTATATTTTTCACTGTTGCCCACGGAAAGGTCCCTGATGGCAAATGGTGGTACATCGATGATATGATCGCTCTTACCAAATATGAGTGTTGGGGTGAATTTCTCAGGAAGAGGGATATTCTCAGCCTTTGAGGTCTGATCGCCGACGGTAAGTGTGATTGTTCCATCTTTAAGGTCAAATCCGATATGGATGGTAAGCCATTGCCCCGGAGGATAGTCTGATTTGTCTATAGGGATACTTATTAAATTACTTCTTCCCTCCTCATTCAACCAAAAAAGATAATTCTCTTCATGGCCGTTATAGAACAGGTTGAATATATGGTCATCACTGTTGGTCTTAATCCGCAATATATTGCCTATATGGGGTGTCTCGTATAGGGTAAGATCAAATTTTATTTCACAATATTCTGAGAATGAGACGGATTTCTCATTGAAAACATTGTAGGATGTTCTTTCATCTATCGGGTTCTCTTTTCCGAAAAAGCGAAGCCCCTCAGCATAGATTCCCTGCAGATTCAGCGAATAAAAAATAAATAAAGCAAAAAGAATTTTTTTATTGAATGCACGCATGAGAGGAAGTTACTTGATCCGGATTACAACACAAAATTGGAAACACGTTTTTAATACGCTTTATGCAAAGATAATATAATAACCAGTAATATAGTACAAGTCGGTTTTTTTTAACGAACTGTTAAAAGGTGTGATTGGAGACTATTTACTTACCGGGTTACTGCTTGTATTTGAAATGTAATCCAGATGTAATCCATTCATTAACCTCACCCGCTTTATCTTTGGATATGCATTGCGAATGTATGGTTAATTTTAGTTGATATCATAATAAGTAAAAAAAGATAAAATTAATATTTTTCCCTAAAAATAATAACAATGAGACAATTCAAATTTTTAAGAACGTTTTTGTTCACGGCCATGCTTGGTATTATAGTATCCATGGTAAGTTCCTGCGATGATGATGCCCCGTCAGCTATACGGACAGGAACACTTCACGGTGTTGTAACCGATGAGCAGGGAATCTCTCTTCCAGATGTTGTCGTATCTGTGGAAGGAATGGACAGGACCGCTGTTACAAAGGAAAACGGTAATTACAGTCTGAATAACGTTACTGTGGCTGAACAAACGATTACCTACAGTTTAATTGGGTATGTTACTGTGATCAAGGAGGTAGAAACAGGCAATTTCGATATAAGAAATAATCTTGAACTTGATGTATCCATGTTACGAGATATTGGTACGATCACAGGCACGATCACCGATGTCGAAACAGGTCTGCCTCTCGAGGGGGTCAGTATTGTTTCAAACGACGAAACGGTGACCAGCGATGCAAACGGAATATACGTCTTTGAAGGTTTTGAAAGAGGTGATTATACGCTTGAGTTCAATATAGAAGGCTATTTCCCGGATACAGGTTCTGTTGCTATCGGCGATTTTGTTGACCGGATTGCTACGCTGAACATGCAACTGGAACCTAAGTCGGTCATTGAAGGTACTGTTACTGATTCTGAAACCAACCAGGTGATGGCGGGTGTAACTGTCACCCTGGATGAGAAGATAACGAGCACCGACGGGGATGGGACTTTTGCATTTACAGGACTTGATGAAAAGGATTATATCCTTTCCTTCTCAAAAGAGGGTTATCATGACGTTACTACAGAGGTTTCTCCCACTGATTTTCAGGATAAGTTGGTGTCGTTATCCATTGCAATGGAGGTCAATGATGGAATGGTTCTGGGTAACCTGACCCTGGATGATCTTGCAATGACCCGCGTATGGAATTATAATGTGCTACAGGGAGGAAAAACAAGAGATGACGACTATCATTGGTATTGGTCGGTCAACACACTGTGTATTTCGGATTATTACGGCAATCTTGCAGAACAGAATGAGGGTACAACATTGCGTATTCGAAATGATGAATCCGACCGGACAAATCCGGCTAATCTGGACAAATTCGATTCGTTTGTATATGGAAGTAAAGCGATAACCAACGAGAATAAGGTTCTTTCACTGAGAGTGCGTACCCATAATGCAGACGCCGAGGCTCCGGCTCATTTCGGTGTGCAGGTTGTCGATCTTTCAGCAGTGAAACCTACTGCTGTGAAAATAGGGGAGGTTCAGACATACGGTTCTTCCGAATATGCTGATTTTGTTTTCGATCTGAGCGATTATGTAGGCAAAGAAGTGATCATTGCCATTGGCATCTATCGCGCCGGGACAGGGGATTATTACAAACAGCTGGTGCTTCGTTCTGTACGGTTTGCACATCAGCCTGTCATGGGTGTTGACTGGATGCCGGGGACAGAGGTTGTTGAGGGATGGAAGCTGACAAAAGAGATGGTACGTTCAACCATGGTGAATCGCCATACTTCGTTCAGCGGTATGAGAATTGAAAATGGAAGCAGTAGCAACTATATAGATGCTTATCGTGCATGGCGAGGAACGAATCATTTGGGAGGTGAATGGACCCCGGTAGCTTTATACAAAGAACCGGATGTATTTAACTCCAGTGGCTATACCCTCAAAACCAACAGCGGCAATTCGTCAATGGAGAATTACGATGCCTCGATCGTGCCGCATGCATATATCTATTCGAAGTTTGCCATTACACCCTCAGCCAATCAATTAACGTTAAAGGCGCGCAACGACAGAAGCGGCAGCAGGCCCGATCGTGAAACATACTTTAAACTGTCGGTCGTCAGGGAAGATGGAACGGTTACGCACATTGTTCCCTCAAATGCCACGATTAACGCGACGGATGAAGCAGCCGTCTATTCTACAACAGACAGATCCGGTGGCAACATCAATGGCTGTGTCAGGTTCAGTAATATGGATGGTAGTTCATCTGAACCGGAGAAATATGCCGTGTTTGAATATGACCTGTCGCCGTACGTAGGTGATAACGTAGTGATTGTCATTGGCGTATACAATGTGATTCCGGATACAAGTGAAAACAAAATACAGATATACAGTATTGACCTGGATTAATTGAAATAACGTGAAAATGATGATAATAATGAAAATAATGTTATCCATGCTGGTTACCATTCTTTGCACTCTCCCAATGCTGGGCGCTTGCAGCCATACGGGAGATCATATCACCCCTGCAGCGGAACTGCCGGAGACTCCTGACCCTGATCCCCATTCAGAAATCAATCCCGATTCTGTCACAATCGTACCGGAATTGGCTGAAAGGAACCTAACACGCTCCATCGAGCTGCTGGATCACATCATGGTCCACTTTTTTATCGGTGATGGCATGCGTATGGCCAAGAATTACAATCCATTTACTGAAATCAGCAGCGGTACGGAAAGCATTTGGGGGTATACCAGTGCCATTGAAGCCGTAAACGTAGTGATGGAAGGGCTGGAAGCCTTTAAGGAGTATGGCAACCCGGAGTTGTATGACACGCATTACAGTCGCTATTCCGACTTATTGGCCAGGCTCTATAGCAATGCAGCCTATTATAAAGGCTCTTTCACCCTGACATCCTACACGCAAACCCGCAATTGGGCGGTGTATGCTGTTCCGCGGGGAGAAGAGAAAGGAAAGGCAAATGTTGCCGGTACCGATAATAAAAAGAACGTATATGACGATCAGCAATGGCTTGTGCGTGAATTGTTAAAGGCGTACAACCTGACAGGTTATGTTGAGTACCTGCATGAAGCAGAGTATCTTACCCGTTATGTTCTGGATGGTTGGGATAGTACACTAGACGGTGAAGGGAATGAACAGGGGGGCATTACCTGGGGCCCCGGCTATACCTCGAAGCATGCGTGCAGCAATAGCCCGTTTATCAGTCCTTTGGTATGGCTGTCGGAGCTCTACAAAGACAAAAACGATGAGATAGAATACCTGTATATCGATACCGACAAGCGCCGTGTAAAAGCGACCATGAAGAAGAGTGACTACTACCTTACATTCGCTCAGAAGATTTACCACTGGCAAAAGAGCAACCTGTTGACCGCCCGGGGGGTATATAACGATATGCGGGGTGGCGGCGGAAAAGTATCCTATGAAACGATCAACGGAGTGGAATATCGCAAACATGCACCTCTGCCTGAGAATGCAGGCCCGCCAATCACCTACAACAGCGGCACAATGCTCTCAGGAGCCGCTGATCTGTATCGTGTTACCGGTGCACAGGTATACCTCGATGATGCCGTGACTTTATCGGATGCCAGTTTCCATTATTTTGCGGAGCTAGGATCAAAGGTGCCCGGGTACTACACTTACGATCTCAGTGGGCATCGCAATTGGTTCAACGGCGTATTGATGCGGGGCTATCTCGATGTTTATCCCACTTATAAAGGGGTGGATGATTACCTGGAAAGTTTCCAGCGGAATCTCGATTATGGATATGAAAGATTCCTGTATAAGGGCTTTTTGCCATCTGATTTATTGTTGGGCTGGCAGAATACCGAAAGTGAGAATAATGTCAGAGGAATGTTTGCCCTTGCCTTTGCCTCAGAGTATGCGCTCCTTGCAAAATATGAATTGGGTAGAGGAGATTGATAAGTTCAAGTAAATAGGTTCAAGTATAAATAGTATTAAAATAGATTCATTATGAAATCGAAAAGTATCATGAATATCAAAAACTGGCGTGTCCACTGGATCTCGCTGGTACTGACCCTCTTTTTCTTCGGAAGCTGTAGTGATAGTGACAATGAAGTGGTTTTCAATCCGGATAAACCGATATCCATCTCTTCCTTTTCGCCCGAAACCGGGGGGGCAAATACCCGCCTGATGTTGACAGGCCAGAATTTTGGAACCAATGCCGAGAACATAGTCGTTACCATCGGAGGTGCCAGGGCTACTGTTGTAGGGGCCAATGGCTCTTACCTGTACGTGGTGGTTCCCAAAAAAGCCGGCGAAGGAACCATTGAAGTCATTGTTTATGATGACAACGGGATGGAGCAGGCCAGAACAACTGCCAGTACCAGGTTCGACTATGTAACGAAAAGACTTGTTACTACCCTGGTGGGGCACGTAGACGAGAAAGGTGAATATGAAATAAAAGATGGGCCTTTTGGTAATGCGGGGGGGATAGCTAAAATCGGATGGCTGTCGTTCGATCCTAAGAACGCCAGCCACCTCTACCTGGTGGGAGACCAAACGGCGGCACGTTTGATCGACCTGAAGAATAAGTACCTGAGCACGCTCTACGTGGATGGGGGACTAGGAGGTGTGATGTATCGTATGCGTTCAATTTCCTGGACACTGACCGCCGATACCATGATTGTTTCCACGTGGCGCAGCAGCACTCCCCAAAGTAATGCCATTCTTACCAGGAATAATGAATTCAAGACTTCACCGTTTCTTATAACCGGGACAAGAAGATGTTCCGGATCGGCAATTCATCCTGTGAACGGTGAGTTATACCTGGGTGACTCAGAAAGTGGGAGCATATATCATTACGACATAGACACACAAGTAACGAGCCCGGCATTATTCCAGGTTCAGTCCACCAATACAGACTTCAAGATTGTGATACATCCGAGTGGCAACTATGCCTATCTGTGCCTTGCCGACAAGGGTACCATTATGAGGACAGACTATGACTGGACAACTAAAAGGTTAACAACACCATACGTGTTTTGTGGAGATCCGGGCAACAATGGCTGGGCTGATGGCGTAGGTAAAAGAGCCCGACTGGAGGCACCTTTTCAGGGGGTATTTGTGAAAAATCCCGATTATGCCGGTAAAGCGGATGAATATGATTTTTATTTCTGTGATCGGGAGAATCATTGTATAAGAAAGGTAACTCCCGAAGGGATCGTTTCCACATTTGCCGGACGCGGAAGCGTGAGTGCTGACAATGCGGTAGATGGATATGTGGATGGTGACCTGCGTGAAGAGGCTCGTTTCTACAATCCTGAGGGTATTGCATATGATGAGGTTAACGACATCTTCTATATCGGGGATACAGGAAATCATCGCGTTCGTAAAATAGCATGGGAAGATTAATGAATGACAAATGCCATGATAAAACAATTAAGTGTTCACTATTTAAACAAATATACACGCATTATGAAAAGATTTTTAATCGTTTGTTTCCTGTTTCTCGGATTCTCCATATCTGTTCTCTCGCAGGAAGCCATCGAAGTGACAGGTATAGTAGTAGATAACACCAATGAGCCCTTGATCGGGGTTAATATCTCGATCAAAGATGCTCCGGGTCTGGGAACAGTTACAGATATTGACGGAAGATATAAAGTCAGGGTAAACACCTATCAGCATTTGATTTTCTCCTATTTGGGTTTCGAGAAACAAGAAGCGATCGTAATAGATAGAGTTATTAATATTACCATGCTCGAATCAGAAGGCAGCTTGTTGTCGGAGATTGTGATTACAGCTACCGGTGCACAGGAAAAGCTGACTGTGACCGGAGCAATTGCCAACGTGGATGTGCAAACCCTGACGTCGAACCCATCGGCTAATATAGCGAATTCCCTTGCAGGGAACGTGCCGGGCATCATCGCCATGCAAACATCGGGAAAACCGGGAAGCACAGCCGAGTTTTGGATACGAGGTATTTCCACTTTTGGGGGTAATTCTGCGGCTCTCGTGTTGGTAGATGGATTCGAAAGAGACCTGAACGAGATCAACGTGGAAGATGTGGAATCATTCTCAGTGTTAAAAGATGCCTCGGCAACCGCCATCTACGGTTCGAAAGGAGCAAATGGTGTAATCCTGGTAAATACCAAACGTGGTAAAACAGGGAAAATAAATATAAACGGTAAGATCGAGACAATGTACAGTCAGCTTACTCAAATGCCTGATTTCATCGATGGTGTAGATTATGCTACGATGGCAAACGAAGCCAGGCTTACCCGAAATCAGGTATTACTTTATCAGCCTGATGAGTTAGACCTTATGCGTATGGGCTTAGACCCGGATCTATATCCGAATGTGGACTGGAAGAATGTATTGTTAAAAGATGGAGCACTCACCTACCGTGCATCGATGAATTTAAGTGGAGGGGGTAATACAGCACGTTATTATGTCTCAGGGAGCTACATCGATCAGGGAGGAATGTATAAGGTCGATGATGCGCTGAAAGATTATGATACCAATGCAAACTACAAAAAATGGAACTATCGCTTGAATACCGATGTTGACATTACGAAGACCACTGTTTTGAAAGTTGGTGTTGCTGGTTCATTGGAGAAATTCAATGATGCCGGACTTGGTAGTGACTATATCTGGAACTCGCTGATGGGATATAATCCCGTCTCCAGTCCGGTGCTTTACTCAAACGGATATGTGCCGGCTTTCGGCACGGGCGATCGTACAAACCCCTGGGTTTTGGCAACCATGACCGGTTATCAGGAGACCTGGAGAAATAATATCCAAACAAATATTACCATTGAACAAGAGCTGGATTTTATAACCAAAGGCATGCGTTTTACAGGTAAATTTGGGTACGATACAGAAAATGAAAGTGAGATCATTCGTGAAAAACTGCCGGAGCAATGGAAGGCTGAGCGTTTCCGTAATAATGGAGAGATCATATACACCCGTCAAACAACAGTGCAGGAGATGTCTCAGAGGAGTGCTTCAAAAGGGAAACGTAACGAATTTCTTGAGGCAAACCTCTATTATGATCGCGGTTTCGGAGATCACAATGTAGGCGCAACAGCAAGATATAGTCAATCGGCAAAAACACAGACTGTGGATATCGGGAGTGACTTTAAAAACGGTATTGCACTCCGTAACCAGAGTCTGGCCGGACGTTTTACTTATCGCTACCAGTACCGTTACTTCCTCGAGTTTAACTTTGGATATACCGGATCGGAAAATTTCGCCACAGGGCACCGTTATGGATTCTTTCCCGCTTACTCGGGAGGCTGGAATATAGCAGAAGAATCATTCATTAAAGAGAATGTTGAATGGCTCGATATGTTTAAGCTGCGTTTTTCTTATGGACAAGTAGGAAATGACAATCTGAATACACGTTTTCCTTACCTCTATACAATCTCTGATACAGATGGATACAGGTATGCTGATGTGAATGGTGGGGTGAATAATTATAACGGTTTATTTATATCCGAACTGGCCTCACCAACCATATCGTGGGAGGTCTCCACCAAAAAAGATATCGGGGTTGACTTATCATTATTCAACGACAAGCTATCTCTTACGGCCGACTATTTTGATGATTATGTGGAGGGAATCTTCATCAGACGAAATTATCTTCCCTCGATGTTGGGATTGAGCAACAGTCCCTATGCAAATGTGGGGAGAACAAGAAACAGTGGCTTCGATGGTAATTTTAAGCTACAGCATAGAGTGGGTAATGTACACCTTACTATGCGCGGTAATGCAACATATGCGAGAAATAAGGTGTTGGAGAAAGACGAAGAGAACAACTATTACACTTACCTGATGGAGAAAGGTTATATGATGGATCAAGCCAAAGGATTGATCGCTCAGGGTTTGTTCAAAGATTACGATGATATCCGCAATAGCCCCACTCAATCGTTCGATAATTTTCAGGTAATGCCCGGTGACATAAAATATCAGGATGTGAATGGCGACGGCGTGATAGACAATAGCGATATTGTTGCAATCGGAACTACCACAAAACCGGGCCTTATATACGGAATGGGTTTATCTGCTCAATGGAAAGGATTCGATGTAAGCGTTCTGTTCCAGGGATCAGGAAATTCCTCATTCTTCATCAACGGTTCAAATGTATATATGTTCAGGTCAACCACAGGTTGGGGTAACGTATTCACCGAGATGGCAAACGCTAACCGTTGGATATCAGCCGATATATCAGGAGATCCTTCCACCGAAGATCCAAATGCTGAATACCCGCGTCTGAGCTACGGAGGCAATGCCAATAATTATCGGGCTTCTACATACTGGTTGCGAAATGGGGCATATCTTCGTCTGAAAACCTTAGAAATAGGGTATACTGTACCTAAACAGTTTACCAATAGGATCAGAACGAATAATGTAAGGGTATTCTTAACCGGTACAAACCTGGTCACATTTTCGAGTTTCAAATTATGGGACCCGGAAATGGGTAGTTCCGATGGTATAAAATATCCTTTATCCAAAATTCTGACATTAGGTTTAACAATTAATATTTAAGAACATTATGAAATGTAAATATATTATTATATCAATCGCGATTGGAACGATGCTTATATTTAATTCTTGTTCCGATTATCTGGATTCCGATTACCTGTTTCAGGATCGTATATCCATTGAAGATGTGTTCAAAAGTGAGGATTACTCAAGGGAATGGCTGGCTAACACCTACTATTATCTTGGGCATGGATACCTCTCCGATGTGGCCAGCAAAGAATGGATTCCATTCAACTTTGCCGATGATATGTATTTTGGCGACCGTACCGACGCATATAAAATGTGGAAAAACGGTGAATATTCCGAACAGGGGACTTTAGGTACATCAACCAGCTCAAGCGACAATATAAGCAATATCACCACCAATGTGTGGACAGATGCGTACAAGGGTATCCGGCAAGCTTCTATCTATTTACAGAATATCTACATGAATGAGGAGATGTCACTGCATGAAATAGCAACAACAAAAGCCGAAGCACGCTTCCTTAGGGCATATTTCTACTGGCATCTGCTCCGTTTATTCGGTCCTGTACCCATTTTACCGGATGAGGGTATCGATTATACCCTGGATTATGATGAAGTGGCGATGCCGCGTAATACGTATGACGAATGTGCTGATTTTATTACAAATGAATTGGTGCTTGCAGCTAAAGACCTTCCATTGCACCAGGACCAGTTGAGTACGGCTCGTCCCTCTCGTGGAGCAGCGCTGGCTTTGCGTGCCAGAGTATTATTATTTGCTGCCAGTCCCCTGGCGAACGGAAAGGCAGGTACTCTTGTTTCAGAACTGCTTGATGATGAGGGACGGCAATTATTGTCAGCTACCTACGATGAATCGAAATGGGCTAAAGCAGCGGCGGCAGCCCGCGATGTGATGGAACTGGGTGTGTATGACCTTTATACTACAGGTGTACGAAACAGTGAAGTGGAAGGGTATCCCGTTACCATTCATCCTCCCGTTACTCCTGAAAATGAGGCGTTCGCCAATGCAAACTGGCCTAATGGCTGGAAAAATATCGATCCTTTCGAATCCTATCGCACGCTTTTTAATGGCTCTATATCGCTGTATGGGAATGTAGAACTGATCTTTACCCGTGGACAAAATGTAGTTAATCCCGGCATGAATCGTATGATCATACACCAGTTGCCGGTTGAAGGATCTGGTAACAATACACACGGGTTGACATTGAAACAAGCCGATGCCTATTATATGAACAACGGTACTGATGTGCCGGGCAAAGACCGCGAAATTGGTCGTGGTGATGGTAGTGAACGACTAATGGGATATGTCGGTAGCGATGCAGCCAGTCTCGAGAGATACAAACCGTTGAAAGAGGGTGTTTCCCTGCAATTTGCCGATCGTGAGCCGCGTTTTTACGCGTCAGTAGCTTACAATGGTGCATTTTGGTACTTGTTGAATGAAACACTGGAAACAAAGAGAAACCAGCAGGTATTTTATTATCGCGGCTCTGCCAGCGGCTACTCCAATGGTACGGCCTGGCTTCGTACAGGTATAGGTATCATGAAATACATTCACCCTGAAGATACCTACCTGAATCAGACTACCGGTAACTTCGTTAGCAAAACTGAACCGGCTATCCGCTATGCCGATATACTGCTTATATATGCCGAGGCACTAAACGAGCTGAGTGAAAACCATAGCATCGCCTCGTGGGATGGTAGTCAAACATATACCATCAGTCGCAGTGCAGATGAAATGAAGAAGGGTATCCGCCCGGTACGTATAAGAGCCGGACTTCCTGACTATAATGCTCAGGTATATGGTAATCAGGATGAATTCCGTGCCACACTGAAACGTGAACGTCAGATTGAACTCATGGGTGAAGGTCATCGCTATTTCGATTTACGTCGCTGGATGGATGCTCCTCAGGAAGAATCTCAGCCTATTTACGGATACAATGTATATGCAACAGTTGAACAACGGGATATCTTCCATACGCCGGTAGTTGTAACCTCGTTACCTACAACTTTCTCCAAGAAGATGTGGTTCTGGCCTCTCAGTCATACAGAACTGAAAAGAAATAAACGGCTCACCCAGAATCCGGGCTGGACGTATGGGGACTAGATGCAGACCATTGAAAAAAATTAAAGATTTTAATCGTATGAAACGAGCCTGAGGATCATTCTCACACAAGAACATGATTAAAGCGAGTTCAATACACATTGATGTAAATAAATATTTTAATCGTATGAAAAAAATAAACATTATATTTGCAATTATGACCGCACTTCTAGTGTGTGTGTCATGCAGCAGCGATTGGGAAGATGAACAATTTATGAATCTGGTCTCTTTAAAAGCTACTCCCAATGCGCAAGGTGTTACACCCATCTACTTGCGTTACAAGGAGAATGGCGAGGTAACGTATCAGCTTCCGTTGATTGTCAGCGGATCAACAAAGAATGATAAGCAGATGTCAGTAAGTGTAGCAATAGACTCCGATACTTTGATTGCATTGAATGAAGAACGCTTCAGTACCCGTACCGAATTATATTTCAAGGAACTGACATCACAATTTTATTCAATGCCACAAACAGCCGATATTATGGCCGGAGAGAACAAAGGATTATTGCCGATTACGTTCTCATTTGCTGAGTTGGATTTGGTGGAGAAATGGGTTCTTCCTGTCACCATACTTGACTCTTCGAGTGGTAGTTACCTGGTGAATATGCGTAAAAATTACAGGAAAGCATTGTTGCGTGTTTTTCCATTCAACGATTACTCGGGGAATTACAGTTCCACCGCGTTCATGGTGTTTTTCAAAGGAAGTACCTCCGGAGGTATCTCAACCGATACCAAGGTGGCCTACGTGGTGGATGAAAACACTGTTTTCTTCTATGCAGGACTTATTGATGAAGACCGGTCAGATCGGAGACACTATAAGATCTTTGTTCGGTTCAACGATGATGAAGGGCAAACATTGACCATCTATGCCGATAATCCTGATATTAACCTGAATGTAATTGGTACGCCTATTTATTCGATCACCGAGAGCATGGATGAAACCCTGCCTTATCTGATGAACAGGAATATCATCCTTGAAATAGAATATGAATATACCGATTATACAACAGTGGAAGGCCTTCAGATCGATTACCATGTCGTGGGTTCGTTGGCATTACAACGAAGAATAAATACCCAGGTACCTGATGAGGATCAGGCCATAATATGGGATTGAAACAATGATATGTAGTATTTACACATTAACTGCCGGTAACAGTGATAATAAACAATAAATAAAACAACAATAATCAAAACTGACTGATGAAAAAAATTCTCTTGTTGGGTATGCTCTTTTTCACAGGGATCATCCTCACACTAAATGCCCGGGATTTCAATCCTGTCAATTATGTGAACACACTTGTGGGCACCGATTCCAAGTATGAACTCTCCACGGGAAATACCTATCCCGCCATTGCCCTGCCGTGGGGAATGAATTTCTGGTCCCCACAGACCGGAAAGATGGGTAACGGATGGATGTATACCTACCATGCCGATAAGATCAGGGGATTCAAGCAGACACATCAGCCCAGTCCATGGATGAACGATTACGGCCAGTTCTCATTGATGCCTGTCACGGGAGCGGCTGTATTCAATGAGGATGAGAGGGCCAGTTGGTTCTCACACAAGACGGAGGTGGCCAAACCCCACTATTACCGTGTTTATCTTGCCGATCATGATGTGACTACCGAGATCACTCCCACCGAGCGGGCAGCCATGTTCCGATTCACATTTCCTGAGAGTGACAGCTCTTTTATCATTGTCGATGCCTTCGATAAAGGGTCCCATATCCGGATCATTCCGGAGGAACAGATGATTGTAGGATATACAACCCGTAACAGCGGTGGTGTTCCGGAAAACTTCAGGAACTATTTTGTGATTCGTTTTGATAAGCCCTTCACCTATTACGCGGCTGTGAAGGAGGGTGTGATAACCGGTGATAAGACAATGTACACAGGCAATCATGCCGGCGCTGTTATAGGCTTTCACACAACCAATAATGAACAGATTCTTGCCAGCGTTGCCTCTTCATTCATCAGTGAAGAACAGTCGTTGCTCAACCTGCTGGAGCTGGGCGATGATTCTTTCGATACTATCGTGGAGAAGGGTGAAGCCATCTGGAATGAAGTGCTCGGGAGAATCAGGGTGGAAGATGACAATATCGACAATATCAGAACATTTTATTCCAATCTCTATCGCACGGTGCTCTTTCCCCGTAATCTCTCGGAGATCGATTCAGAAGGAAATGTATACCACTACAGTCCCTATAATGGCAAGGTGCTGCCTGGTTACATGTTTACCGACACTGGTTTCTGGGATACCTTCAGAAGCCTGTTTCCCTTCCTGAACCTTGTCTATCCTTCACAGAATGTGAAGATGCAGGAGGGACTGGTAAATGCCTACAAAGAGAGCGGTTTTCTACCTGAATGGGCCAGCCCCGGCCACCGCAACACAATGATAGGCAATAACTCAGCTTCGGTGGTAGCTGATGCATGGCTCAAGGGGTTAAGAGGCTATGACATTGAAACATTGTGGGAAGCTGTAAATCATGGAGCCAACAATGTGCATCCGACTGTGGCTGCATCAGGCAGAACAGGATATGCGTATTACAACAAATATGGATATATTCCCAACAATGTAGGTGTCAGTCAGAATGTGGCCCGCACGCTTGAGTATGCGTATAATGACTGGACCATTTACCGTCTGGGTAAAGCCCTGGGGAAACCGGAGAAAGAGATAGCTGTTTATGCCAGAAGGGCAATGAACTATAAGAATCTCTATAACCCTGCCAACAAACTGATGGCAGGTCGTACCGAGGAGGGCTCTTTTTCAGCAGAGTTTAATCCTACTGACTGGAGCCGCGATTTTACAGAGGGTAACAGCTGGCACTACTCATGGTCCGTCTTTCATGATCCGCAGGGTCTGATAGACCTTATGGGAGGAAGGAAGACATTTGTGGAGATGCTCGACTCTGTCTTTCTTATTCCCGGGTCGGAGGGGATGAAGAGTCGCTCCATGATACACGAAATGAGAGAGATGCAGGTGATGGATATGGGGCAGTATGCTCATGGTAACCAACCCATACAGCATATGGTTTACCTTTACAATTATGCAGGTGAACCATGGAAAGCACAATACTGGTCCAGAGAGATCATGGATAAACTCTATTCAGCCAACCCCGACGGCTACTGTGGTGATGAGGATAACGGACAGACCTCAGCATGGTACGTTTTTTCTGCCCTGGGGTTCTATCCGGTATGCCCGGGGAGCGATCAATATATTCTTGGTTCACCGCTGTTTCAATCTACAGAGATCTATCTGGAGAACGGGAAGACACTTACGATCAAGGCAGATAATAATATGAAGGAGAACCGTTATATTGAAGAGATGCAACATAACGGTAAGAAATATACCAAAAACTACCTTAGTCACGAGGAGTTTATGAATGGCGGTGAGATTATGTTCAGGATGGATTCCACTCCCAACATGGTGAGAGGAACAGAAGAGGAAGATCTCCCCTATTCATTTTCACGCAAAGAGAGGAGAGACTAGTCATCCCTTTGAGTGTGCTTAATGTAACACAATACTTCCGTCTCTTTCATAGCGTTCTTTTTTGTGTAATGCTATTTCAGGACGAGACACCAGTTCTTTAGAAAAAGCCCCGGAGAAATCCATGGGGCTTTTTTTTGTCACTGTGAATCCAAATGTCTTGTGTTTGTTTTTTTAAATAGGTAATTTTGTACTCCGTTAGATAATATATGAACTATCGATAGAAAATAAAGCAATTGTATGCGAAAAAATCTGTTTCTTATAATAACTATCCTATGCCTTTTTAAACCAGTATCCTTTGGTATGAAAGTGGCACAAAGTAGTAATCCACACTTATCTTTGCCAGTGGAAAGTTTAGCCGAAAGAAACCTTAGCCGTGCCATGGAACTGGTTGATATTGCAATGAAAGTTCATTTTTCGGGTGATGGAATGGTTCTGTCCCGGTATTATAATCCTTATACCGATACCCTTTCGGATGAAGTGGGAAGTGTATGGATGTATACAAGTGCCATTGAGGCTGTCAATGCCATCCTGCACGCTTTACAAGCAGGGAAAGAGGTGGGTAATGAGACATTGTATAATCTGCATTTTAACCGTTATGCGGACCAGCTAAGAGAATTGTATGAAAATGCTGATTTTTATTTGGGAACATTTGTGTTGACCTCTTATACCCAGACAAAAGAGTGGACAGTGTATGGTGTCAACCGGGGTGCATCAAAAGGTAATGCCAAAGTGGAGGGGGTTGAAAATGTGTATGATGACCAGATGTGGCTGGCGCGCGAACTGTTGGAGTCTTATAAGCTGACAAACGAAAAACAATATCTAGAAAAAGCGGAATACCTGACCGAATACGTGCTGGATGGATGGGATGCTACTATTGATGAAAACGGGAACGAAAACGGCGGCATCACCTGGGGACCCGGTTATGTTACCAAACATGCCTGCAGTAACGGACCTATGGTGAGTCCCCTTGTTTGGCTTCATGAACACTATCAGGATAAAAATGATGAGATTGAGCATCGTTTTATAGATCCTTCAGATAAGAAGAGCAGGAGAACGGTAAAGAGCAGGAAAAGTGACTATTATCTATCCTTTGCCAGGAAAATTTATGAATGGCAAAAAAAGGCACTGCTGCGTAGTGATGGTGTCTATGATGATATGATGGGTGGATGCACACCTGGTAGTCCGCAGACAGAAACAATTGATGGCATTTCATACCGTCAAGGAATCAAATGCCACGATAGGGTAGGTCCGGCCATCAGCTACAACAGTGGTACAATGCTGTCAGGGGCAGCAGATCTCTACAGGGTTACGGGAGATGAAATGTATTCACATGAAGGAACAGAATTGTCTGATGCAAGCTTCACCTACTTTGCGACGGAGAGTACAATGCTTCCGGGTTATTTTACCTATGATATAAGCGGTTTCAGAAACTGGTTCAATGGTGTGCTTATGCGGGGATATGTTGATTTTTACCCCTACTGCAAGAATGTGGCAATTTATATCGATACTTTTCAGCAGAATCTGGATTATGGATATCAGCACTTTCTCTTTGAAGGATTTCTTCCCACAAACCTGCTGAGGGGATGGAGTCACGACAATAGCAACAACAAGACAGAAGGGATGTTTACCTTTACATTCGCGGCGGAGTATGCTTTGTTATCACGATACGAACTGACAAATAAAAGATCGTAAGCCCCAACTGTTTTTGATCCACGCAACCTGCCTTTATGATAACAGCATGAGTGATTCGTCACAGAGAGTGATCTTCTCCAGCCCATTCTCATGGACGATATAGCTGTTTTCGATTCCCACGGGACCGATACCGGGAAGCACGAACTTGGGCTCCAGGGCAATCGCCATACCCGATACGAGAATCTCCTTTGAGCGGGGTGTCAGCACTGGTGGCTCGTTGATCTCAAGCCCTACACCGTGACCGATAAATTTCGCCTGCTGGCTGGTGCCCATGAAATAGCGTTGCATTCCCTTCGCCTGCACCATCTCCTCCGCCAGGAGGTAGAGGGCGGCACAGTGAGTGCCTGCCATCGTGGTCTGTTCTATGGTACGGACAATATCAATGGAGAGCTGATGCGCCTCCCGGGCGAGAAGGGGAGCCTCCTCAATGGCATAGGTGCGGCTCATGTCGTCCATCCATGGGCGGTAGTTGCCCGCCATATCTACCATCAACGTCATCCCCGGCTGCATCTTCGTGCCATTGGCACCTAACGGCAGCAACGGTGAGATGCCGGCACCCCCCAGTGCGTAGTCGAAAGGAGAGACTGCCTGGGCATTGTCGCCGGCAAGCATGCTGCCCATAAAGATATCCATGTTCTCACCGAATGACCGGAAGATGCCCACCGAACCATGGCGACGCATCTCCCGCTCGATCTCGATCTGCAGTTCCAGGTCGGTCATCCCCCTGCGGTACAATGACGGGATCAGCTCATACACTTTGGTATGAATCCGGGAGCTTTCACGTATCTGATTCAGTTCATATTCCGATTTCACCGCACGTAATCGCCGTAACTCTCCCGAGACATTGATCACTTCAGGCATCTCCAGTGCTGCCTGCAGACGCATGACGCTGCTGTAGCTGAGCAGGTCGCTCTCTATCAGAACACGTTTAGGTAAAGACAGATCAGCCTCACGAAGCATATCAGGAATCTGTTCCGGCTTACGGATCTGTTGCACTCTCTCATCAGTGATGCCGGCAGGACGTTTCACAAACAGTACCGGATCACCTTCCGGAAACAGCAACAAGTATCCGTCAAAGATAAAACCGCAAAGCCAAAACTGGTTGACTGATGATGTGATGATGCATGCATCGGCATTCGCAACACTTATTGTTTGTTGCAGCTTTCTCAGCCTGGTGTCTGTCTCTTTCTTAAGAAGATTGTTCATTGAACGAAAGTTTCTTTCAAATATACTACATTCTCTGCATCCTGAGGGATGTGGAATATAGATTTAATGGTTCTGAACCGCTAAAAAAACTTAATCAGGCATATAAAAATGTTACCTTTCATCAATCAGATTGAAGGTTTTTTTGGGAAATAAATAAAAAAGCTATCTTTACGCCATCTCATTTTTATAACAGGTGAACGAGAGAATATTAATAGTAGAAGATGATCGTTCTTTCGGTGCCATGCTTCAGAAGTGGTTCGAGAGGAACGGTTTTTCAGTTACTTTATGCGCCGGCATGGTGGCAGCACAGGAGGAACTGGCCAAAACAGCATACAGGGTCATCCTGTCTGATCTGCGCCTGCCTGATGGTGACGGTATCATGCTGCTGACCTGGCTGAACGAAAGTGGTCTGTCGACACCTGTTATCATCATGACGGGCTACGGTGAGATACAGACCGCTGTATCGGCTATCAAACTGGGTGCTTTTGATTACCTGGAAAAACCGATCAACCCCTCACTCCTCACGCAGAAGATTGAAGCGGCTTTTGAATCGGCAAATGAAGCAACTCCTCCACGGCAAAAACAGTCATCTGAAAACAGTGAGCGTCTCGGCGAAGAAACGATCGTTTTTGGGAGCAGTCCCCTTTCAACCCAGATGTATTCATATATTGACCTGGTAGCACCCACACAGCTGGCTGTGATGATCGCGGGAGAAAGCGGCACGGGCAAGGAGCATGTAGCGCAACTGATCCATAACAGAAGCGTACGTGCCGACAGTCCTTTTGTGGCTGTAGACTGTGGCAGCCTGTCGATGGAACTCGCTCCGAGTGAACTTTTCGGTCATAAGAAAGGATCTTTCACTTCTGCCATAGAGAATAAAACAGGGTTTTTCTCAGCTGCCAGCGGTGGGACACTCTTCCTTGATGAAGTGGGTAATCTGCCCTACGGTGTGCAGATGCAGATGCTGCGTGCTTTGCAGGAGAAAAAAGTAAGGCCCGTGGGCACCTCATCCGATATACCTGTGGATGTGCGAATCATTACCGCGACAAATGAAGATCTGGAGAAAGCCATAGAAGAAGGACGCTTCAGGGAAGACCTGTATCACCGGCTGAATGAGTTTATGATCAGTGTCCCTCCATTACGATCCTGCCGGGAGGATATTTCGTTGTATGCCGATCATTTCAGGGAAGAGGCAAACAGAGAGCTTAATAAAAAGGTGCAATCAGTTTCACCGGAAGCGCTCTTGCAGTTGCAGAGTTACGCATGGCCAGGAAATCTGAGAGAGTTGCGCAATGTGATCCGTCGTGCAGTCCTCTTTTCGGCAGGTGAATCCATTACATTGGACAGTCTGCCCCTGTTAGCCGAAAAGAAGGAAAAGCATGAAAATGTGATCGAGGAAACACTTTATCCCGAACCTGAGAAAGAGAAGGAGAAGATAATCAGGGCACTGGAGAGGGTGAACGGTAACAAGACGAAAGCCGCCCGGTTGCTTCACATAGACCGGAAAACGCTCTACAATAAGATTCACCTCTACAACATCAGTCTGTAATGCACTTTGCCGGTGACCACTGCAGTGGCAGGACTATTCTAATGAAAAGCGAAAGTTTATAAATACTCTTTCCTGATTTGCTCTGCGAACTCGCCGATCTGTTCTATTGATTCCCTTAACTCCTCTGCCCATGCAGGATAGGAGTCCTCCTCGCTGCCTCTTAATCTATCCATTTTACGTAATGGTCCGCAAAGATGATCAGCATCAAGCTGACTGAAAAACGGATATATCCTGTGGCAGAGCGCCTGTGCATTTTTAAAGTCGTTTCTGTTGATCAGCTCAGTCAATGCCTCCCTGTCTTTCTCCGATGTCTCAACAAATGTTGCCAATATATCTTTGATCACCTGCACGTCGTTGTGAAATAATGTGGTCAGTTTGGGAAATCTCCCATTGAAAACCTCCTCCCTCTCTTCCTGGTGTGCAGAGATGGAAAGGATCTCAGTGAGCCTGCTCATCCTGATTGGTTTGGTGATCAGTCCCGTGAATCCTTCCTCCACCGCCTTCTCCGAAGTATACTCATCATAGGCTGTCATGAGCCAGACAGGAATAGCCATATCACTTTTTCTTATCTCACGGAGAATATCAATCCCGGTGATTTGCATCATCTGCATATCGGTGAACACAATATCGAAAGAGGAGATGAGTCGCAGGAAACCTTTTACATCACGCGTATTGCTACACAGTTTCACCTTATATCCTTTTTGAAGAAGGAATTCTTTCAACATGTTCCCCAGTGAGGCATCATCTTCAAAGAGTAGAACCTTCTCAATGAGGCTGCTGTTCATCATAGGCTGCAGCTCATTTGCCGCATATTGCTGAGGATCAAGTCGTGACAAAGGCAACCTGATTGTCACGCTGGTGCCTTTTCCTTTTTCCGAGGTAATTGTAATCTCACCCTTCAGTGAGTCTACAAGTCCCCTGGTCACATACAGGCCGAAACCGTTACCTTCCGCTTTCAACGGGTTCTTGATGCGGGAGAACGGTCTGAATATTTTCTCCAGATCCTCCCGGTCAATACCTATCCCTGTGTCAGTGATAGTAAAGATGAGCTGCTGGGCGTACTCCAGCCGGATACGTACACTTCCCTGAAGCGTGTATTTGACCGCATTGGAGGTGACGTTGACAAGTATCTGTTTGAGAAGGGTGTAATCTGTCTCAACGAAAAACGGAGATGAGGTCATGTTCTCCAATTCCAGGTGTAGCTCTTTCTCCTCTGTGAAGGGCCTGAACATATTGATCACATCATTGATCAGTTCCATCAGCTCGAACCGGCTGTAATGCATCTCACCCTTGTTGCGCTCCAGGCGGGAGAACTCAAGCAGGTTGCCAAGCATGCTCAGTATGTGCCTGCCTGAGTTCCGTGCCGATGTGAGCTGTCGTTGTCTCTCTTCCGGGACATCGTCCGTATCCCACATCTCCATATAGCCCATGATGGAGCTGAGTGGTGTTTTGATATCATGTGATACGGACAACAGGAGCTTATGGCGGCTCTCAATCAACTCTTCGGTGTGTTGCTTCTCTTTTGCCAGGTCGATGCGTGCTTTTTGTCCCTTGTTAAGATCATCAATGATCAGGAAGATGATAACCAGGATCAACAGCAGTGAGACTGCTCCCACGGTAAGTGCAAAAGAAAAGATCCTCTGTGTAAGTGATTCACTGTTCTCTGTTCCCTCCTTTGAGGTTTCTATCGCCTCGTTATAGTAACGGGTGATGAGCCTGGATATGCCCAGAGAGATGTTTTGTTCTGCGAGAATCAGTTCGCGCACCTGTCTTTCTATGCCCTCTATTTGTGTGGAATAGGTCTTTGATGCCTCCTGTGTGATGTTCTTCAGATCGGCATACATCACCGTGTCAACTCTTGATGTGGATCTTGCCTCCTGTTCCGTACGTGAAATGGTTAACGTCGTGTCGGGAGCATATTTCGGATCAATTAAATTCTTAAGACGACTCCAGAAATCCTTCCGCTGTTTTGAAACCATTGTGGTATCCTTGCTTGTGGTCACCACGATCGAGTCCTGGATGATAGTATCGTAGTTCTCAATTTTCCTGTCGAGTTCAATCAGGGGATTCTGCGACCGGAACTGCCTTACGAGCTTATTCACAATTCTGTTCTTCTCCCGGAGCAGTGAATCGATATCTTCCAGCAAAATATCCTTCTCATTTTCTTTTGAGACACGCTTGATTTGCGCTATTTGCCCGGATATATCGGTTCGGATGGAATCATATTGCTGTTGAAATATTCTTTGCGGTGAGACCAGGTAATTGTTTAGCATATCCTGAGCCTGCTGTACTGATACAATCAACTGATTGCTGTAGGTCAAGACATTGTTGGCATTGATCATCTCCTGCTTCTGCTTGTCAATGTGCTGCTTGAAAATATAGGTATAGATGAATAATCCCGTAAAATAGAGGATGATGACAATCAGTATCAACCCGATTTTTATCCTTATCCGTTGTTCAGGTGTTCTTTTTGATCCCATATATATATATGTTGAACTTTCGCATGTTTATAATAGGGTAGATACAGCTACGAAATTGTTCTGCTCTTTTAGTGAACGAGGTCAACCATGGATCACAAAACATTGTTAGTCGAGAATATAGCTGTATACATAGCATGCGAAACTTGAATGTATAATTGATGTTTCAAATATACAGGATAAATTTGAATTACGTGAACTCACGTCTAGTGGCAGTAGAACAGGAAAGATGTGGAATGGTCAGGTCCAGATGTGGAAATATTCTACAATTTCCACATCTGTTCCACAGTGTTATCGTTGGGGTGGTTGCTCATTGATATGTGGTAACATGAAGATATACAAAGCAATATGGGATTGTGGGCAATTGTTTTATTCGTTTTAGCATGGAGTTTGATATATAGATGGTGTAGAGAGATTAAAAAAGAAATAAAATTCAATGTGTAATCATTTTTAAAATTTTAGCATTATGAAAAAAGTTATTTTAACAATTGCGCTTGCAACAAGTATGATCACAGTGAGCAATGTGCAGGAGATGAATGCAATGGACCTTCAACCGACTGCAACTATTATATCAGGTGACATCACAGGTGAAGATGGTTTTATTGAAGTGAAACTGGAAGAGCTCAGTCCCGCAGTACAGGTAGCGGTCAATGCATTGACACAGGAGTATGATGTGAAAGCATTGAAGTACAATGCTGAAAAACAACTTACGAAGGTTAAGCTGATAAAGAAGGAAGATCAATCACAGAAGACGGTTTATTTTGATGCGGAGGGACAGGAAGTTAGAAATCCGTCCATGAAAGCAACAAAAGAAGCTGCGACAGAAGCAGAGAAGATAGAACAGGAGAAGCCATCTGCTTTGGTATCTTATGGCATGCAGGACGACGGTTATGCCGACATCCAGTTTGATGCGTTAAACGAAAAAGTGCAGGAAGCTGTACGTAAGATCGCAGGTGAGTATGACATCACTGCTCTGAAAAGCAATGCAGAGAAGCAACTGACAAAGGTGGTTGCCACCAGCAAGGAAGACAAGTCAGAAAAAACATTCATCCTGAATGAAAACGGTGAAGAGGTAAAACCTGACGCTGCTCCTGCAGAGCAAGAAGTAACTGAAGTTCCCAGGCTGTTATAAAAAGACAAACTACATTCTCGCACCTCTATTTTTATTTTCTTAGTTAACACATTCTTCATGAAATAGCTAAGGAATCCCATCGCCCTCTTAATGTGATATCTAAGAGGGCGATATTTTTATTGACCCTACCTTTCCATTCGCACGGAAAGGTTTTTATTGTGCTGCATTGTTCCATATCTCCCATGCCGCCAAAGCCTGTCTCCGGAGCATCTCCTCCCCGTTTATGGTGATGGCACCTGCTGCTTTTCCTTTTTGCAGGAAAAGTGTCTCCTCCGGGTTATATATCAGGTCATACAGCAGATGTTCCGGAGTAAGATATGGATAGGGTATGGCGGGAGATTCATTCACATCTGGAAAGGTCCCCACAGGTGATGCGTTTACGATGAGCGTGTAGTCGGAGATGATCTCCTGCGATAGTGCATCATAACTGAATCTGTTGACTCCCGGGGAGCGGGAAACATATTTCCATTCAATTCCCAGATCGGTGAGTGCCTGGCTTACCGCTTTTGAAGCACCTCCTGTCCCCAGTATAAGTGCTTTTCTGTGGATCGTTCTGTTAAGGAGGGGTGTGAGAGACGCTTTGAATCCAATATAATCGGTATTGTACCCTGTCAGCCTGTAGAAATACATATCACCGGTTTTCCGTTCCACCCTGATCACGTTGACAGCACCAATTTTTTCTGCTTCCGGTGAGATATCGTCCAGAAAAGGGATCACTCTCTCCTTGTAGGGGATGGTTACATTTAATCCTTTCAAATGCTGGTTGAAGAGAATCACATGACGGATCTCCAGGATATCCCCGATTTCAAAGTTCAGATACTCGGCATCGATATGCTCCCTCTCAAATTTCTCTGTGAAGAAACGGGATGAATAGGAGTGCCTGAGAGGAAAACCGATAAGTCCGTAGGTGTCCATGCCTCTATTTTTCTGCGATATACAAGGTTGTGATGCCCAGGGTGTATCGTCTCAAACGGATGTTTCTGAACCCGTTCTTTTTCAATATCAGCATCATCTCTCTTCCCTGCGGAAATGCAGCAATGGATTCAGGCAGATACCGGTACGCCCGCTGTTCGGTGTCAAAGAGCCCCGAGAGAAAAGGCATCACATACTTCGTATAGGTGCCATACAACTCTTTCACCGGTGATGTGGAGGGAGTGGTCAGCTCAATAAAAAGGAATACACCTCCTGGTTTAAGCACACGCAACACCTCCTGAAAGCTTTTGTCAATATCTTCGAAATTGCGAACGCCAAAGGAGACCGTCGCTGCATCAAAGCTGTTGTCGGCAAAGGTCATCTCAGCACAGTCCTGATACTCAAAGTGGATGATGTCAGCAATACCTTTCCTGGCAACTTTCTTTCTGCCCACCTCCATCATGCCCTCTGAAATATCCACGGCAGTGATCGTTTCCGGTTGCAGTATCTTTTGTGCCAGTATTGCAAAATCACCTGTGCCGGTGGCTATATCCAGCATATGTTTGGGGTTGTATTTTCTCAGTTCCTTCAGTGAGTCACTGCGCCAGTAATCATCTATCCCCAGTGAGAGGGTACCATTCAGCCGGTCATAACTGGGTGCGATGTCATTGAACATCCTGATAACCTGCTCATTCTTCCTTTGGTCTGCATTATAGGGATTAACCTTCTCTACCTTGTAGCTCATCTTTTTAAGTATTCAGTTACGTTCTTCTCAATGCGTGCTTCCAGATTGCCGGCGTCTGCTTTCACAAATTGTTCCCCGACAATTTTCTCGTACAGCTCGATATATCGTTCCGAGACACTCTGACAATATGCATCGCTCATTTCCGGGACCTGCTGTCCCTGCTGTCCCTGAAAAGCGTTATCCATAAGCCATTTGCGTACGAACTCCTTTGATAGTTGTTTCTGCTCTTCTCCCTTTTCGAAACGTTCCTTATACCCATCACTGTAAAAATAACGGGATGAGTCGGGTGTGTGAATCTCATCTATCAGGTAGATCATGCCATCTTTTTTGCCGAACTCATATTTGGTATCTACCAGGATCAATCCCTTCTCGGCAGCCATCTCAGTGCCACGTTTGAAGAGTTCATAAGTGTATTGTTCCAGTTGCTCATATTCCTCTCTGCTCACCAGCCCCTGGGCAATGATCTCCTCTTTCGAGATGTTTTCGTCGTGACCCTCCTCGGCTTTTGTGGTGGGTGTGATGAGAGGTGTTTCAAACTTCTGATTTTCACGCAATCCTTCCGGCAGTGGCAGTCCGCAAAGGGTGCGGGCACCTTTCCTGTACTCACGCCAGGCACTGCCGGTGATATAACCGCGAATCACCATCTCCACCTTGTATGGTTCACAACGTACACCCACCGTTACCATAGGGTCTGGTGAGGCTTGCTTCCAGTTGGGGACGATGTCTGAGGTGGCATCCAGAAACCTGGATGCAATCTGGTTGAGTACCTGTCCTTTGTATGGTATTCCTCTTGGCAGGACAACATCAAAAGCAGATATTCTGTCGGTGGCGATCATCACCAGGCTGTCCTCTCCGATGCTGTAAACATCGCGCACTTTACCGTTATAAACATTCGTTTGTCCCGGAAAGTGGTAATTCGTTTTTGTGAGTGTATCCATATTGTTGATTTATTTATGTGTTAGATGAACGATTTCTATATGAATGATTACATCGTACTATTGTTCACCGGATCTCCCTGTTTTGGTGATCATGCTCCTCTCCCTCATAAGCTTCCACAATGCGTTGCACCAGCCTGTGACGGACGATATCCTTCTTGTTGAACTCAACCGTGGCGATACCCTTGATATTATGGAGTAACTTCATTGAATGAATTAACCCAGACTGCTGTGAGTGAGGCAGATCAATCTGTGTGATATCACCTGTGATAATCATCTTCCCGTTGATACCCAGTCGCGTGAGGAACATTTTTATCTGTGGTTTTGTGGTGTTCTGTGCTTCATCAAGAATGATCACTGCATCATTGAGCGTACGTCCGCGCATGAATGCAAGCGGTGCAATCTGGATGACCTTGCTTTCAATGTATTCTTTCAGCTTCATCGGCGGAATCATATCCTCCAGTGCATCATATAGCGGTTGCAGATAGGGATCGATCTTCTCTTTCATGTCTCCCGGCAGAAATCCCAGCTTCTCGCCTGCTTCCACAGCTGGACGGCTCAGGATGATCTTGCGTATCTGTTTTGTTTTCAGTGCACGGACAGCCAGGGCAATGGCTGTATAGGTTTTTCCTGAACCGGCTGGACCGATGGCAAAGACCATGTCATTCACATCGAATGCATCCACCAGTTTCTTCTGATTGGCAGTACGGGCGAGTATCGGTTTGCCATTCATCCCGTGAATGATGAGATTGTCCACATTGATAATCGCAGGTGCTTTTCCTTTGACAATATCCAGGATATCTTCCTCTTTCAGCACATTCATCTCAATGCTGAACTTCTCCAGTTCATGAATTTTCTCCTCAAACAGTGTGAGCTCCTCTTCTTCACCAATCACTTTAATCACATTGCCTCTTGCTACTATACGTAGCTTTGGGAAGAGTGTCTTCAGTAACTGAGTATTGCTGTTGTTGATGCCAAAGAAAACCAGCGGATCAACATTCTCCAGGATGATAATACGTTCAATCATTCTTTGTTTTGTTGAAATTCAATGCATACTGACGGGGTATATTCTCGTGTCCCTCAATATAATTGATGAAGGCGCTGTTAACAAGCCTGTTACCTCCGGGAGTGGGATAGTTGCCTGAGAAATACCAGTCACCATTGTTGTCGGGGCATGCTTTGTGCAGATCTTCAATGCTTTGAAAGACTATCTGGACTTCTGCTTTGATATCTTTCGAGGTGAGCATCTGTGCTATTTTCGCTGAGATCTCCTCATCGCTGAAAGGAGCATATATCTCTTTCACATGATTGATGATCTCCTCTTTGTTCTTATCCTTCTGCGCCACCGATTTTTTGTATACCGCTTCGATGATATGCTGCAAACCCCGCTCTTTCAGCAGCTCAATAGCTGCCTTGAAAGCAATGAATTCACTCATGCGCGACATGTCAATACCGTAACAGTCGGGGTAGCGTATTTGTGGAGAGGAGGAGACAATGACAATCTTCTTCGGGTCCAGCCGGTCAAGTATCTTGATGATACTCTGTTTGAGTGTGGTACCGCGGACGATGCTGTCATCGATGATCACCAGGTTATCCACCCCCCGCCGTAGCGATCCGTATGTCACATCATAGACGTGTGCGGCGAGGTCATTTCTGGCATTACCCTGCGCAATGAAAGTACGCAGTTTGATATCTTTGATGGCCACCTTTTCAGACCGTACACGCTTTGAAAGAATGCAATCAATCTCCTCTTTACTTAAACTGTCTCTTTTTTCGAGGATGACCTGTGCTTTCTGGTGGTTGAAATGATCCTCCAGCCCCTGCTGCATGCCGTAATAAGCAACCTCTGCAGTGTTGGGGATAAATGAGAAGACTGTATTTTCGAAGTCATCATCAATGGTATCAATGATTTTAGGTACAAGCAGCTCTCCCAGCTTTTTCCGTTCACGGTAAATGTCGTAGTCTGAACCGCGTGAAAAGTAAATCCGCTCAAATGAACAGGGGGTGATCTTCTCTTTCTTCGCCTGTATCTGGTGTAGAGAGATGGAACCGTTGCGCTTCACCACAAACGCTTCTCCCGGCTGCAGCTCATGCACCTCTTCTTTCTTCAGGTTGAACGCCGTTTGTATGACCGGACGTTCCGAGGCTACAACAGCCACTTCATCGTCGTAGTAATAAAATGCAGATCGGATGCCCCAGGGATCACGTAGTGCAAAAGCATCACCACTGCCAATTAACCCACAGAGGGCATAACCACCGTCCCATATTTTGGAGGCTCTTTTTAAAAGGAAGGGGATATCCAGCTTCTCCTCAATCTGATGACTCAACCGTTGCCCACTCAGGTGGCTTTCCTGCAGATGATCGTACTGGTATTGCACCTCCCTGTCGAGGTAATGACCAATAGATTCCAGCATGACAAACGTATCGGCAAATTCGCGAGGGTGTTGCCCCTCCTCGATAAGCTGGTGGAACATCTCATCTACATTGGTCATATTGAAATTTCCGGCCAGGGCCAGACTCCTTGAAGCCCAGTTGTTTCTTCGCAACAGGGGATGGACATAAGTAAGCCCGCTTTTGCCGGTAGTGCTGTAACGCAGATGTCCTATAAAGAGTTCTGAGGCAAAGGGTACTGCACTTTTCACAAAATCAATATCCTTTAACTGCTCTTCGCTGAACTGCCGGAATGACGAGTGTACTTTGGAGAAGATATCTGCAATGGCACCCGATCCAACAGCCCTCTCCCGGAAGATATACTCATTGCCCGGAGAGGCTTCCAGCTTCACCGCACCCAATCCGGCACCTTCCTGCCCGCGATTATGTTGCTTTTCCATGAGCAGGTAGAGCTTATCCAGCCCATATTGCCATGATCCATATTTTTGATAATAGTAGTCGAGTGGTTTGAGAAGGCGGATTACTGCGATACCGCACTCATGTTTGATGATGTCAGTCATTGATAAACCTTTCTGAAATTTTGATACAAATTTACGCTTATTTGTGGAGATTCTATCAGTTTTGGACTTATAATCTTTCCAAAAAATATCGAAGACGCTTTTGATGATCTGCTGCCGGGTGTGTCAGGTAGTAGGGAGGTTTTATAAAAGTTTGTTCTATCTTTGTTACACTAAGAAGGATTGAATATGAATTGGGAACAGTTACTATCAGCGACACGGTTTGGCATGGAGCATTATGAAGATGTGAATAAACATGAACGGACAGAGTACCAGCGAGATTACGACAGGCTTATATTTTCATCACCCTTCCGCCGGTTGCAGAACAAAACGCAGGTGTTTCCACTCCCCGGGAGTGTGTTCGTGCATAACCGACTGACACACAGCCTTGAGGTTGCGAGCGTGGGTCGTTCATTGGGTGAGAATATATCACGCCAGCTGCGCCGTAAACACCCCACCTCTGAAGCGCACTTCGAAGAGATCGGGGCGATAGTCTCTGCAGCATGTCTGGCACATGATCTCGGAAATCCACCCTTTGGACATTCGGGTGAGAAAGCCATCTCCACTTTTTTTTCTGAAGGCAAAGGAGCCTATTTGAAGAAAGCGGTGGAGGAGGAGGGAGGACGATGGGCCGATTTCACCTCTTTTGAGGGAAATGCCAATGCCATACGGTTGTTGATGCATCAATTCAGAGGGAGACGTAAGGGCGGTTTTGCGATGACTTACTCCACGCTTGCCTCAGTGGTGAAGTATCCCTATGCGTCGGAGTTGAGCGGCGGAAAGAACAAGTTCGGGTTTTTCGCATCCGAGGAGAGCGATTATCAACGTATTGCAGGTACGCTGGGGATTACACAGCTAAATGAACACCCTCTGAAGTTTGCCCGTTATCCGTTGGTTTACCTGGTGGAAGCAGCAGATGATATCTGTTATCAGGTGATGGATATTGAGGATGCACATAAATTACATGTGATCACCACCGAAAAAGCTATGGAGCTGCTGCTGGGTTTCTTCGACAGTGAACAGCGTCAAAGACGTGAGAGGACACTCTCACTGGTGAAAGATGTGAATGAACAGATAGCTTACCTTCGCGCCGGAGTGATAGGACTGTTGGTTGAAGAGTGTGCCGATACATTTATTTCGAACGAGGAAAGTATTCTGTCGTGTGCGTTTACCGGTTCACTTATAAAACATGTTTCCCCGGAAGTGGCAACAGCTTACAGTAGATGTGCTTCATATGCTTTTCAACATATTTACCGTTCAAAGGATGTGCTGGATATTGAGCTGGCAGGCTATCGTATTATTGGCTTTCTGCTGGATGTCTTCACCGATGCCATCCGGAAACCGGATCATGCTTATTCAAAATTGCTCCTTGACAGAATTCCTGAACAGTATGAGACCGATTCACCCACCATGTACGGGAAAATACAGTCTATTATCGATTATGTTTCGGGTATGACCGATGTCTATGCACTCGATTTGTATCGAAAAATCACAGGAATGGGGTTACCTGTAGTCTGATTTTACTTACAAATTGATTAAAACAGATATTTTTTGATTTTTTATTGAAATAATTTGGTGGGTTTTAATTTCTTTTTTACATTTGTCTCGTGGTTTTTTCATAATAGTATTAGATTTAAGGTTAACATGTTTGGCAGAATGTCGAGAGACATTCTGCCAGGCTCATTTATAACCTATGCCACTGTTTTCACCTTCTTGAACATTTAACTGGAGCTGGTGAGCAGGCTTTGCAGCAGATCCAATGAAAAATAGTGCATTTAAGCAGCCTCTTTGCCTCATAAATTAAAAATAACCAGGTATATGCTTAATATGGTCAAAACTTTTTTTATTTTTGTAGAACAATTCTTTACGTATGCGAAAAACTTTCTTTATTCTCTCAGTGATTTTCATTTCATTGCTGATCATACAGTGTAACAGAGGTGACAAGGAGTTGCATAAGAAACTTGTGCAGATAGCAACGGGACTTAATGCGTCTACACCGGTGATGCTCGATCAGTACACACGTCTTGAGGAAGCCACCGTTACTCCCGATAATGTATTCCGCTATCATTACAGTGTGGTGAACACTAATAATCCCGATTCATTACTTGAGAACATGTCACAGGCTCTAGTGAAAAATATGAAAACAGCGTTTTCCACCAATGCCGATCTGCGAATATTTACAGAAAACAATGTAGTGATTGAATATATCTATACTGATGAAAATAACAATAATATACGTACCTTAAGAATTAACCCGGAAGATTATAAATAATATCAAAAACTATGAATCGCTATTTTTACATCGACGCCGAAGGTAAACAGAAAGGCACTTTCTCCCCCGACGAACTCAGACAGGAGAACGTGAAGCATGAAACACTTGTATGGACACAAGGTATGGAACAATGGAAGCGCGCTGAGGAGGTGGCTGAGTTAAGCTTTCTTTTTACAGGTTCATCCGTTGCCCATGAAGCAGTGCAGGCAGGAGAGATGCCGCAATCACAATTCAACAGGCCTGCTGCACCCTACGGGTCACAGGATCATCAGCCAATGCCGAAGACATGGCTTGTGGAATCTATTCTGGTGACCATCCTCCCATTCGTTCTTTGCAGCAGCTTCCTTAGCCTTTTGGGGATCATAGGTATTGTCTATGCCGCCCAGGTAGAGTCTTTCTTTAACAGGGGTGATTATGTTGCTTCAGCCGAAGCATCCCGTTCAGCCGCCAAATGGACCAAAATTGCATTGTGGATTGCCATAGGATGGGTGTTGCTGATTATCGTCACGATCATACTGCTCTTTGTCTTTGTGGGTTCTGTAGCAGGGATAGGTGAATTGTTGAACACATAAAACAAAAAATATGGAAGATCAAACAGAGCGATCCTCAGAGGATCAGTCTTCGATGCCACCCCCGGTACCGCCACAACAGGCACCGCTACTCCAGGATCCATCACTTCAGGAACCCCGCCATCATGAGCCTCCCCGTCAGGATCCTCCGGCAGTTGATATCCCACCCCTGAAACCCAACAACTGGCTATGGCAGTCAATCGTGTCTACGATACTCTGCTGTATCCCACTGGGGATTGTGGGGATTGTCTATGCAGCAAAGGTGGATTCACTCTACTTTAACGGACAGTACGATGAGTCGGAGAGGGCGGCGAAGAAAGCGCGACTGTGGACGATCATTGCTTTCTCGTTTGGACTTGTTTATTGGATCGTATCGATCATTCTGTTTGCAACCGGTGATATGCCGGGATATATGGAGAGCATCATTGAAGAGAGTGCAAGCGGGTATAACTTCTGAGAACGCTTGCATCCATTGTGAACAGAGTAACTAAAATAGGATTAACGGCTGCCATAAGTATCATGCTTGTGGCAGCGTTGTACTTATTTTTCATTTTTGATCCCGACACCCATTCATTCTTCCCCAAATGTCCCTTTCTCCTCACCACCGGTTTTGAATGTCCCGGGTGCGGTTCGCAAAGAGCCATTCATCATCTGTTGCATCTCAACATCCTGGGTGCATTGAAGCAGAACGCTTTTATGGTGATGGCGCTGCCATACATCTTTATGGGTATTTACCTGGAATATCTCGGCGGGAAAAAACGCCATCCCCGGCTGGAGAAGATCTTCTTCGGGAGGTGGTCAGCTGTCGTGGTGCTGTCGGTGATCATTGCTTTCTGGATAGGAAGAAACCTGTTCTAAAATGTGATACCTCTTAAGGCAGCTTCTCCTTTAAAAATTTACCTGTATGTGACTCTCCGCAGGCGGTAATCTGCTCAGGTGTGCCGAAGCATACCACATAACCCCCCTCTTTCCCGCCTTCCGGTCCGATATCGATAATATGATCGGCACACTTGATCACCTCCATATTGTGTTCAATGATGATCACCGTATGTCCCCGCTCTATCAGCGCATTGAATGCTTTCAGGAGCGTTTTGATATCGTGAAAGTGCAAACCCGTGGTCGGTTCATCGAAAATGAAAATGGTCGGTTTTGATTTCTCCTCACCAAGATAAAAGGCCAGTTTCACCCGTTGGTTCTCACCACCCGAAAGGGTTGAGGAAGATTGTCCCAGCTTTAGATATCCCAGGCCCACATCCTGCAGTGGTTGCATCTTCTTTGTGATTTTCTTCTCTGTGGTTCCTTTCTGTTCACCGAAGAACTCGATGGCCTGATTTACGGTCATCTCGAGTACATCGTAGATGGTCTGCCCCTGGTATTCAATCTCCATCACCTCGGGCGAGAAACGTTTACCGTGACATGATTCACACTCAAGCTTTATGTCTGCCATAAACTGCATCTCCACGGTGATGGTGCCTTCACCCTTGCACTCCTCACAACGTCCTCCCTCCACATTAAACGAGAAGTAGGCCGGTGTGAAATCCATCTGTTTTGCAAGCGGTTGTGCCGCGAAGAGCTTGCGGATCTCATCGAATGCCTTCAGGTAGGTCACCGGATTGGAGCGGGATGATTTGCCTATGGGGTTCTGGTCCACATACTCCACTCCTTTCATAAGCTTGATATCGCCGGAGATGGTGTTGAACTCAGCACGTTCAAGCGCCGTACCCTTGTAATGATGCTGCAGTGCGTTGTAAAACACATCGTTCACCAGCGAGGATTTGCCCGATCCGCTCACACCTGTCACTACGGTCATCACGTTCAGTGGAAACATCACATCGATGTTCTTCAGGTTGTTCTGACGTGCTCCTTTTACCTCGATGTAGTTGTTCCATTTGCGGCGTGAACCCGGGACCTCAATCTGCTCTTCCCCGGTAAGATACCTGACGGTATAGCTCTCACTCTCCTTCTCCAGTTCCGCCACATTACCCTGATACATCACTTCTCCTCCCAGTCGTCCCGCCTTGGGGCCTATATCGATAATATAATCCGCTGCACGGATGATCTCTTCATCATGTTCAACCACCACAACCGTGTTGCCCAGACGCTGCAGCTCCTTCAGTACCCCGATGAGCAGGTGCGTGTCGCGGGAGTGAAGACCTATGCTCGGTTCATCAAGGATATAGAGTGATCCCACAAGGCTGCTCCCCAGTGAGGAGACAAGGTTGATGCGCTGGCTCTCACCTCCCGACAGGGTGTTGGAGAGACGGTTGAGGGTGAGATAGCCCAGTCCCACATTCAAGAGGAACTGCAGGCGGTTGTTGATCTCCGTGAGCAGCCGCTCGGCAATGGCAGCATCGGTATCATCCAGCTGCAGCTGACTGAAAAAAAGTTTCAGCTCTGTCACCGGCATCAGCACCAGCTCCGAGACCGACAGGCCTCCGATCTTCACGTAGAGGGCTTCCGGCTTAAGGCGTGCACCCTTGCAGAGGGGGCATTCTGTCTTACCGCGATAACGTGCCAGCATCACACGGTATTGGATCTTATAGAGATTTTTCTCGAGCATCCCGAAAAAATCATTGATGCCATAGATCTCCAGTTCGTGACGTCCGTTCCAGAGGATCTCCTTCTCCTCGTCGGTCAGATCTATATAAGCGCGATGGATCGGGAAATCGGCCTTGTAGGCATTCTGAACGAACTCCCGCCGCCATTCACTCATCTTTTCCCCTCTCCAGCACTGTACGCACTCCTCCTGGAGCGAGAGGCTTTTGTCGGGGATGACCAGGTTCTCATCGATACCCATGATCTTGCCGAACCCTTCACATTTCGGACAGGCACCGGCGGGACTGTTAAAGTTGAACATCATTTCCGAGGGCTCCTCGAATATGATGCCGTCGGCCTCAAAACGATTTGAAAACAGGAAGCTCTCCATGCCGTTCTCGCCCCAGAAGCGGATAATACATTCACCGTTCCCTTCAAGGAAGGCTGTCTCCACTGAGTCGCTCAACCTGTTTACACTCGCTTTGTCGGAAGAGCAGGAGAGACGGTCGATCACCAGCAGCACCTCTTCATCGGGTGGGAGGTTCTTTTGTTCAAGCAACTCATCAATGCGGTAGAACTGTTCCCCCACATCCACACGGGTGAATCCTTCTTTCATCAGAATCTCCAGCTGCTCACGTAAGTTACGGTTATTCCGTAACTGCACGGAAGAGAGCACTGCCAGACGTGTACCCTGGCGATATTCATGCATTTTCTCCACCACATCATTGACATAGTGACGTTTTACCTCTTTACCCGTGACGGGTGAAAGGGTTTTGCCTATACGTGCGTAGAGAAGACGCAGGTATTCGTAAATCTCAGTGGAGGTGCCTACAGTTGAACGTGGGTTGCGGGAGGTTGTCTTCTGTTCAATGGCGATTGCAGGCGGAATACCCTTTATATAGTCACATTCCGGTTTGTTCATGCGCCCCAGGAACTGTCGTGCATAGGAGGAGAGGCTCTCCACATAACGCCGTTGACCCTCAGCATAGAGGGTGTCGAAAGCCAGTGAAGACTTCCCTGATCCCGAGAGGCCTGTGATCACCGTGAAGGTGTTGCGGGGGATGGTAACGTCAATATTTTTGAGATTATTGACCCGTGCACCCTTTATTTCTATCTGTTTTTGATTGTCCATAGCGTGAATAAATAACCCACAAAGATAATCACTTTCGAGACTCCAAAAAAGGATGAGTGTGTCGAATAAATCAAAATATTTTTTTAATTTTGTAGATGAGGGAGGTTATTGCCTGAACGTAACCTCTAAATTCACATCAACATAGTAATTGCAATGGCAGATTTTCTTACTGAATTACAACATGAGTTTACTCTACCGTTCACCAATCCGGTATTGATATTCTCCATTCTTTTGCTGATTGTTTTGCTGGCTCCCATACTTCTTAAACGTTTTAATGTCCCCAGTATTATCGGATTGATCGTGGCAGGTGTGATCGTGGGCCCTTATGGGCTTAACTTTATTGATCATACCCAGGGGGGGGTGGAGATATTCTCCACCATAGGACTGCTGTATATCATGTTTATTGTTGGTCTGGAACTCGATCTGGGTGAGTTTAAGCAGAACCGGAACAAAAGTCTTACGTTTGGTTTTTACACTTTTATCATCCCCTTGCTCATCGGTTATCCCGTATGTTTTTATCTGCTGGGTTACGATGCCAATGCCAGCTTTCTCACGGCCAGCATGTTCTCTACCCACACGCTGGTGGCATATCCCATTGTCAGCCGTATGGGTGTCGCCAGAAATCAGGCGGTAGCCATCACCGTTGGGGGGACCATCCTCACCGATACAGCAGTGCTGATCATACTGGCGATGGTCCTCTCCGGCAGTGACGGGGGACTGGATCTGAGTTTTTTGCTGAAGCTGCTTATCTCTCTTGTTCTCTTCTCTCTTATTATTTTCCTCATTGTCCCGCGCATAGCCAAATGGTTCTTTCAGAAGGCTGAATCGGAAAAATATACCAACTTTATTTTTGTGCTGTTCATCGTCTTCTCCGCCGGGTTTCTGGTGGAGCTGGGGGGTATTGAACCCATTATTGGTGCATTCGCCGCAGGACTTGCACTGAACAAGCTTATCCCTCACTCATCTGCACTGATGAACCGGATTGAGTTTTTCGGTAATGCCCTTTTTATTCCGATCTTTCTGATTTCTGTGGGTATGCTTGTGGATATTTCGGTGGTATTCGATGGTCCCCGGACCATTATTGTGGCGTTGACACTTACGATAGTAGCTTTAATAGGGAAATGGATCGCTGCCTTCGTCACACAAAAAACTTTCAGTTATACCGCCACGCAAAGAACACTTATCTTCGGGTTGAGCAGCTCCCACGCTGCTGCCACCCTGGCCATTATCATTGTAGGATACAGGGCAGGCATACTGGATGAGTATATCCTGAACGGGACCATCATCCTCATTCTGCTCACCTGTATTGTAGCATCCGTCTTTACACAGCGATCGGCAAAGAAGATAGCCCTGAGCGAAGAGAATGCACCGCTGACACCCTCCGCCATGGGTGAGTTCGCGCAGGAGAAGATACTGGTGCCTATTGCCAACCCCTCCCATATTGGTTACCACGTGCAGCTGGCCCTGCTGCTGAAAGATAAGAAATCGGTCAACCCGATCTCACTCCTGGGGGTGGTGCCCAATAACCGGGAGGCAGAAAAAAATATAGTCAGTTTCCGGAAAAGGCTGCAGGAGTTTGTCGCCACGGCAAAAGCGGCTGAGGTGAATGTGGATATTATCACTACCATCGATCATAATCCTGCGGACGGCATCGTAAGGACGGCACGTGAGACAATGTCAGATATCGTCATCCTGGGATGGCCGGGCAAGGCAGGCTTATGGGATAAGCTGCTGGGTGAGAAGATTGATCTGATCATTAAGAACATGGATAAGAATCTCTTTGTATGCCATGTGGAACAGAAGCTGATCACACATAAACGGATCGTGCTTATCTCTCCACCATCGGTGGAGAAGGAAGATGGGTTCAGCATGTGGGTAGACAAAGTATCCACCCTCTCTTCCGAACTCTCTGTGCCGGTGCTCCATCTGGGTCACCCTGATACACAGAAGATCATTGCAGTACAAAAGAAAACAGGAAACTTTATATTCCAGCCTTTTGTCGACTGGGACAATCCCTTGTCCTGCGGCGACCAGATCAGGAAAGATGATCTGATCATTATGATCTCAGCCCACGTGGGTTATGTCTCCCACCTTCCGGTGATGGAGAGTATGCCTACCCGTATGGAGAACAGGTTCCCCGATCACAGCCGCATAGTTGTTTATCCCAAGAAGCATCTGGCGGATCATCTGCTGGAGAACGATGATTATATTTTTATCCCCTGATATATTCCGATAGACCTTTATTATGAATAAGTTACCCCGTCAGTTGTTCTTTCTTCTTCTGACCGTCCTGGTGGCGGCCTGCGGCACCTCCAAAAATGCCCTTACGCAAAAAGCAGATCCCACACCCAAGCGGGAGTTCAGGGGGGCATGGATTCAGACGGTGGGACAGTCACGCTACCGGCAGATGAACAGTGCCGCCATGAAGCACTATCTTGCCGATATGGTACGACAGCTCGATGAGGCGGGCATCAATGCGGTTATTTTTCAGATCCGTCCCGAAGCAGATGCGTTCTACCAATCGGAGCTGGAGCCCTGGAGCCGGTTTTTAACGGGTGAGCAGGGTAAAGCACCCGATGATGCGACGTTCGACCCGCTGGCTTTTATCATTGATGAATGCCACCAGCGGGGGATGGAGCTGCATGCCTGGATGAATCCCTACAGGGTGAAAACGAATATCAGCAACGAGCTGGCACCCGGGCATATCTACAATCGTTATCCCGGGCGGTTTGTGCAGTACGGCAACCAGCTCTTTTTTGATCCCGGCCTGCCGGAGAACAGAAGCTTCATCTGTGAGGTGGTGCGTGATATCGTCACACGCTATGATGTGGATGCCATCCACATGGATGATTATTTCTACCCCTATCCCATTGCCGGCACTCCTTTCCCCGATGACCACAGTTTCAGTGAGTTTTCTGCTTCACAGGGCTTCTCATCTTCACAACGGGGCGACTGGCGCCGTAACAACGTGAACCTGCTCATTCAGCAGATTAAATACACCATCGCCGGCACTAAGCCGTGGGTACGCTTCGGCATCAGTCCCTTCGGGATATACCGCAACAAACGCAGTGATCCCGGTGGGAGTGAGACCAACGGCCTGCAGAATTATGACGATCTCTATGCCGACATCCGTTTGTGGGTGGAGAAAGGATGGATCGATTACAACCTGCCGCAACTATACTGGGAGAGAGGGCACCCTGCAGCCGATTACACCACGCTGTTGCACTGGTGGAACGCCAACAATTTCGGGCAACATCTCTATATCGGACAGGATCTGAAGCGCAGCATCGATAAGAATGAGCTTGACACAAAAATAGAGATGACCCGTGAGATGTCGTTCGTGCATGGTAACTGCTACTGGTATGGCTACCAGATCCTTGATAATTTTGCCGGCGTTGCAGAGATGCTGAAAACAGATATTCATCGCACAAAAGCGTTAATCCCGGCCTACACCCATATGCATGAGGGACGGCCCGACGCTGTGAAGAAGCTTACAGAGGTGTTCACGGAGGACATGCATTTTCTTACATGGGCACATATGAAAGAGCCGTTGAATCCTGAAACAGCCCGGAAATTTGTCGTGTATCGTTTTCAGCACAAGCAGAAAGCAGACATCCACAGGGCAGAGAATATAGTCACGGTGACACCTGATAATTTTTTCGTGCTCCCTTACGAGGGAGGGGAAAAGAGATACACTTATGTGGTGACGGCACTGGATGCATTTGGAAACGAATCGAAAGTGAAGAAGATAAAGGTAAAACAGTGAAGTATAAAATGACTATCTTTGTACCCATATAATTGACAGAAAAGATGATTGAAACCCAACAATTTCCGCTTATTGCGAAGACCATGGCGGAACTGGAAGATGTGCTGGCTGAAGAATTGATTGCCCTGGGTGCAGACAATGTGGAGATTGGTACGCGGATGGTCTCCTTTACCGGCGACAAGGCACTGATGTACAAAGCCAACCTGCATTGTCGCACGGCGTTGCGGATTTTAAAACCGGTCTATTCATTCAAGGCAGAGAATGCCGACGAGGTATATGAGGCACTGAAGCAGCTTGATTGGGAACAATTTCTGACACTGGACACCACTTTTTCAATTGATGCCGTAGTCTTTTCACACATATTTCATCATTCAAAGTTCGTCGCTTACCGGGTGAAGGATGCTATTGCCGACTGGTTTAACGAGAAGTATGATAAACGACCCTCTGTCAGTGTCTCCAACCCTGATATCGTCTTCAATATCCATGTGGCGCACAACAAATGTACGCTTTCACTCGACAGCTCAGGTGAGTCGCTGCATAAACGGGGTTACCGTGTGGCACAAACAGAAGCACCGCTGAGTGAGGTGCTTGCAGCAGGCATGATTCTCAAGTCGGGATGGCATGGTGAGAGCACCTTTGTTGATCCTATGTGCGGTTCGGGCACATTGTTGATTGAGGCGGCGATGATCGCGCTGGGCATTCCTCCCGGCATACACCGTCCTCACTTCGCGTTTGAGAAATGGAAAGATTTCGATGAGGAGCTCTTCAGCACAATTTACAATGATGATTCCGGTGCTCGCGAGTTCACTCATCGCATCATTGGTTCCGATATCTCACCCATGGCCATCGCCATCGCGGAGAAAAATATCAAGAGTGCCGGATTAAAAAAATATATCGATCTGAGTGTGCTGCCTCTGCAGCAATACACCGAAGCGCCTGCCGGTGGAGGTGTGCTGATCACCAACCCTCCTTATGGTGAACGCATCAAAGTGGAAGAGCTGGAAGCGCTCTATGCGATGATCGGTGAACGGCTGAAACATGTCTTCCTGGGATTCAATGCCTATGTCCTGAGTTACAGGAAAGAGTCGTTCGATGCGATCGGCCTGAAGCATTCCAATCGTTTTTTCCTTTACAACGGCGCCCTGGAGTGTGAGATGCGGGAGTATGAGATCTTCTCCGGGAAACGGAAAGAGCTCCCGAGGAGTGATGACTCCCGCGAGAATAGCAGAAGAAAAGAGGCGCAGCAGGAACGAAACTCAAAAGAGGGCTATCGCCGTTCCAACAGGAGCGAAAGCACCGGTGAGGATGCACCGCGTGGTGATTACAACCGTAACAGAGGAGAGGAGAAGTCAGACAGGAGAGGAGAGAGACCTTTCACTCAGCGTGAACGCTCATTTGATGCCGATAAAACAGGGGAGAGACGTTCCCATGACTCCGGCA
>JADMKJ010000161.1:0-14422 GCA_015478855.1 Proteiniphilum sp. | reverse complement strand
GATTCCGACAAACCGCGCGATTATAAAAAGAGAGACGACCGTAAAAGGGGGGATGCACCTTACGACAGTAAGAAAAAAAGTGACGGTGCAGTTAGAGAGTTGAAGCTGAGTCGTTTTCCAAAGAAAAAAGAGTGAGCCGCCGCGATACCGCAGCAGCTGTTCAGATGTAACGGTGCGATCTTCAACTATTGCGGGCGACTACAAGCCTGTCTCTTTCGCCAGCCTCAGCGTTGCTTTGCGGTCGGTCTTACCGCTTCCGGTGAGTGGAACAGCGTTTACCGTAAAGATGTGCAACGGTTGCTGATAACGGGGGAGGATCTGTTCCACGGCCTTTCTTACAGCCTCAGGGTCTGCCGCCGGCTCAATCAGCAGCACGATGGCTTGTCCCAGCTTCGGATGGGGCAGTGAGGTAACCGCGTAGTTGCCTTTAATGAAAGGAGCCAATTTTTCCTCCACCTCTTCTGATTGTACCTTGATGCCCCCGCTGTTGATCACATTGTCTCTTCTTCCGATAATACGAAATGTACCCTCTTCTCTGATCACTGCTAAATCGTTGGTGACGACCTGCTCATCGGCCACCAACGGCACATGGACTGACAGTGTGTTCTCTTCCGATACGCTTATTCCGACACCTGGCAGCGGAGTGTAGTAACGCTCTGCTTCGACACCGTTGATGCGGCGCAGTGCAATATGGGAGAGCGTCTCGGTCATCCCGTAGGTGGAGTAGATCGCGTTGGGGAACCCTTTCAGTGCCTCTGCCAGCTCCTTGTCAACGGCTCCTCCGCCGATGATAAGCTGTCTGATTTGAGATAACCGTTGTTTTTCCTCATCGCTTTGAAGAGAGTTATAGACCTGCAGCGGCACCATCGCCGCAAAATCGAAAGGCAGCACATTCTCCCCGGGTGCACGCTCCGCCAGCGGATGACCGGACGGCACCGCCGGGTAGAGATCCAGGCCGGCATAGAGGGCCCGCACCACCATCATCTTCCCCGCGATATAATCGAGTGGCAGGCAGAGCAACGCCCTGTCGCCTCTCTTCAGTTGAAAGAAATCACAGGTCATCCGCGCGCTCTGCAGCATCTGTTCCTTACGTACGGTGATCGCTTTCGGCAGTCCTGTTGATCCCGATGTATGCAGACGGATGGTGGAGGAAGGTGAGAACCACTCCTTCAGAAAGAGAGAGAGCTGATGATGAAAGGGTGTCTCCGACGCAAAACCTGCCGGTGGGTTCCTCAGGATCTCATCGCGGCTATAGGTGATTCCTGAGATACATAGTTCATCCATATTCGTTATTTTCTATTATTGTGAAGCACCTTCCGGTCATCCTGCGGACGGAATGCTCCGGTGATGTCATGAAAAGAGCACACCGTCGAAGTCAGGTAAGAACCTGTCTGTTATCTCAGGGAAAACAGCCCCGGGATGAAACCACAACCGATCACCCCTGATCTCCAGCGGGAGAGGGATATTGTTGCTGTAGAGGGTGCCGGTGCCCAGTCCCTGCGGTAACGGGTTGCCGAGCGTAGCGCACCATTGCGCGATGCTGTTCAGTCCGATGTTCGACTCCAGGGCGGAGGTGATCCACCATCCGATATGCAACGATTCAGCCAGGGTGATCCATTCGCTGCAGCCGCTGATGCCGCCGTGCAGGGAGGGTTTCAGGATGATGTAGTGCGGCCGTATAGCCTCCAGCAGTCTTCTCTTCTCGCCGGGATCACTGATGCCTATCAGCTCCTCGTCCAGCGCCACGGGCAGGGGGGAGGAGGCACACAGACGGGCCATCTCCTGCCATTGTCCCGCACGGATGGGTTGTTCGATGGAGTGGATCTCCAGTTGAGCCAGCCTCTCCAGCTTTGCCGCGGCGTCACTGCTGCTGAAGGCACCGTTGGCATCCACGCGCAATTCCACTTCGTTCGCTGCATAGCGACTGCGGATGATGCGTAACAGTGTCAGCTCCTTTTCAAAGTCAATCGCTCCGATCTTCAGTTTGACACAATGGAACCCTTTTGCCAGAACCGACTCAATCTGCTGCAGCATCGAAGGATAATCGCCCATCCAGATCAGGCCGTTGATGGTGATGCCCTCTTCCCCACGGCTGAAAGGGGTGTCCCACAACTGCCAGGAGCGCTGCTGATAGTGCCACAGGGCCGTCTCCAGCCCGAAGAGGATGGAGGGGTGATTGCGCAACAGCTCGCTATCCGGCTGTTGCTGTTCCTCCATGATCCGGCAGAAGTGGCTGAGTGTCTCAGCATAGCGGTCGTTGTAGTCGCAGCTCAGGTCGGGCAGTGGTGCACACTCGCCGATACCGATGTGCGAGGGATCGGCCTTGTTTCGGAGTAGCACATACCACACCCTGTGTTCACGGTAGACACCTCTCGAAGTGCCTGCCGGCTGTCTGAGCCGAAGCGTGTGGGGGATGATCTCTATTCTGAACATGAATCATTATGCAGGTTTCTTTGGTTGTATGTGACCGAAGAAACAATTCCGGAAATACAAAGTATTGTTTTAGGGCAGTTTGGGAAATTGTCTGAAGTTCGGCTTTCGTTTCTCCAGGAAAGCCTGCTTGCCCTCCTGCGCCTCGTCGGTCAGGTAGTAGAGCATGGTGGCGTCACCTGCCAGCTCCTGGATGCCCGCCTGTCCGTCCAGCTCGGCATTGAGCCCCGCCTTGATCATGCGCAGCGCCAGGGGGCTGTGCTGCATCATCGTCTCAGCCCATTCCACCACCTCGTCCTCGAGGCGGTCGAAAGGCACCACCTTGTTCACCAGCCCCATGTCGAGCGCCTCCTGCGCGTTGTACTGACGGCAGAGGAACCAGATCTCACGGGCTTTCTTCTGCCCCACGATGCGGGCCAGGTAGGAGGAGCCGAAGCCGGCGTCGAAGCTGCCCACGCGGGGTCCTGTCTGTCCGAAGATGGCATTGTCGGAGGCGATGGTCAGGTCGCACACCACATGCAACACATGCCCTCCACCGATGGCGTAGCCGTTCACCATGGCGATCACCGGCTTGGGGATGGAGCGGATCTGCTTCTGCACCTCCAGCACACTGAGACGCGGTACGCCGTCCTTGCCGATATAGCCGCCTTTCCCCTTCACATTCTGATCACCTCCCGAGCAGAACGCCTTGTCGCCGGCACCGGTGATCACGACCACGCTCACCTCCTCCATCTCCCTGCAGAGGCGCAGGGCATCGCTCATCTCACCGGTGGTGGTGGGGGTGAAGGCGTTGCGGTAACGGGGACGGTTGATCGTGATACGTGCAATGCCGTTGTAAAAATCAAAGAGAATATCTTCATATTCCTTTATCGTTCTCCATGCTCTCGTTATCATTGTTCTTTTTTGTTTTTTTGTTGTTGATAATAGGATTCGATCACTTCTTTGTTCTCTTTCGCGGAGGTGAACACCTCCAGAAGAACAGGTTTATCCCCCCCGGGGTTCATGAAGACAGGCATCTTCTGTTGCAGCTCCTCACTGCTGCGGGCGGCAAGATAGCGCAACCCCTGTTGCTCAGCCCAGGCCTTTGCCCCGGTGGTATGTGCCGCCGCAATGTAGTCGTTGAGTGCTTCCGAACTGTTCAGTCCCGGTAGCGTGTGGAAGATCTCACCGCCGCCGTTGTTGTTCAGCAGTATGCGCAGGTTGGGAGAGAGATGTCTGTTCCAGAGGCCGTTCATGTCGTAGAAGAAGCTCAGGTCGCCGGTCAGCAGGAAGGTGAGCCGCTGCGAAGCCGCTGCATACCCCACAGCCGTGGAGAGTGACCCCTCAATACCGTTGGTACCCCTGTTGCAGAAACAATGGACCGAAGAGGGCAGGGCGAACAGTTGCGACAGATAGACAGTGTGGCTGTTGGCCAGCTGCAGCGTGGCATTGGCCGGTATGCTGCGCATCAGTGCCCCCACCGCATAGAGGTCGGAGAAGGCAGCCTCCGGTATAGTGACGGAGGCACAGGCACTCTTCCAGGTTTCAGCGAACGCGAAGGATACGTTATCGGGTGTTGTAGATGCTTTAGTGGGCAGAGATGCAGGATTATTGGATCGCGTTGAGATCATACCGGAGGGATCTTCCGCCAGATAGCGAAGGAATGTTTCATTGTCGCTTCTTACAATGTCGGTCACCTGTTGGTAGGTGTCGATGACCTCACCCGAGGGTGCGATATGCCACAGCTCACCGATCGCGGCAGTGCGGATAAACTGCTTCAGTCGTTTGGAGACGATATGTCCGCCCAGCGTGATCACCAGCCCGGGTGTCAGCGCCTCGAGCTCCTCCTCTGTCGCTCTGCGGAGCAACGCGTCATAGCGAAGCGTCTCCCCTGCCTCCACGTTGGAGAGGTGATCTGCCACCACCACCACGTCCTGTTCCTTGCGAAGCTTCTCCAGCAGGTGTGACAGCCCATTCTCCGGCGGCAGCTGGCCGACGATGATCATCCTTTTGGTAAATCGTGCGAACCGTTTGCTGTATGCTCCTTCCTCACTGATGCCATATGACTGCTTCGGCCGGCGGATCAGACGCACAGTGGGGAGGGTGGGAGTGGTGAACCCGAAGAGTGGCTCGGAGAGGGGGATATTGATATGGGCAGGGCCCTTCTCAATATTATCGAGGCTGAGGATCGCCTCGTTGATCAGCCGGTTGCAATACCACTCCTCCTCACTGTCGCTCACCTGCGGCAACTGCACCGCATGGCGTACCATGCGACCGAACATGCCGGCTTGCGGGATGGTCTGCCCGTCCATCTGACCTATCCAGGCAGGGGGACGGTCGGCGGTGATCACCAGCAGCGGCAGCTGCCGGTAATAAGCTTCGGCCACGGCGGGAGCCAGGTTCAGCGCAGCCGATCCGGAGGTACAGCATACCGCTGCCGGCTTGTTGAGGGCCTCTGTCACTCCCAACGCGAAAAAGCCCGCGCTCCTTTCATCCACGACGCTGTAACAGGTGAAGTCCCTGTCTGTCGCCAGGGAATGGATCAGCGGTGCATTGCGTGAGCCGGGAGAGAGAACGACATGCGTGATCTCATGTGCCTTGAGCAAAGCCACCAGTTGCAGAACACTTTTTTTATCTGAATACATTGCGCTCTTTTATTTAACGATACTAGCCATGGTCTTGAGCTTCTGCTCCGTCTCCTTCCATTCATCCCTGCAGGTGGAGGAGGGGAGCAGGCCGCTGCCGGCGTACAAAGTAAGCGAACTTTTTCCAATAAACATACAGCGGAGGTTGACATACAAATTTGTTTCTGCCCATGGATCCAGCATACCAAGGAAACCGGTATAATAACGCCGGTCGTACCCCTCCTGTTCATTGATAAACCGAAAGGCCTCCTCCTTGGGTAGTCCCGATACTGCCGGGGTGGGGTGGAGCCTCTTTAACAGTGTGCCTATTTTCGGATTGTCGGGCAGTGAGAAGCTGAAGTCGGTCCGCAGATGTGCCAGCTTGCCTGCTTTGATGGTATAGGGACCATTTATCTCCGCCGCGACCTGGAAGGAGGTCAGCTGTTTCAGCAGGTAGGAGGTGACCAGATGCTGCTCGCGTAGGTTCTTGTCATCCCAGGAGATGTTTCCTGTATTGGGAAACCGTGTGCCTGCCAGTGCTACCGTCTGCCATCCGCTCCCTGACCCTGCCAGGAGTATCTCCGGAGTGCTGCCCAGCCAGGTGCCGCTTTGGGGTGTATGGAAAAGGAATACGCAGGAATGGGTGTACTTCTCTGCTGCCCTGAAAAAGGAACGTCCAGGCGAGAAGGCTTCTTCTCTCCCTATTGTCTTGCTTCTTGAGAGCACCAGTTTTTTTATCTCACCTTTCAGCAGCGGTGCGTGAAACTGCTGAAACAATCGGCTGTATGCTGCTTTATCGATGTTGTTGAATCTCTCCCCCTTTACCTCCGGTCGTCTCTTCCCGATGATGGTTCTATCCACCTCTGTGAGATCGGTGCAGTCGGCCCGTATTACTATGAGCGGCGACCCGGAGGAGATGCGGAAAGGAGCAATCACAAACCCGCTCTCTCCGTCTAACGCCTCCATGTCATTATAGAGAGCTGCTGCCCCCGATCGCTGCATCACGAACCGTGGGGAGGCCTCCCCCGGCAGCCTGTAAATGGCGAAGCATGTATCCTGCTCAATGAGCGCATCCAATAGCTGATGCCTGTTGCCGGTGCTCATCTCCTCTTCAATATGCTGTTCGTCACCCTGACAGAGGAGACCAGCCTGCCTGCAGAAGTGAAGATATCCACATTCCATAGATGTGAGGAGCGCCCCCGGTGAATGATGGTTCCCACGGCATGCACCTTGTCACCCTCTTTGGCGGAGGAGAGATGGTTACAGCTCACCTGAACGCCTGCCGCCACCTCATCCGGCTCGCAAAGCATCATCGAGCCCTGTCCTGCCACTGATTCTGCCAGTGCCAGGGTCGCTCCGCCGTGCAACAGGCCGAAGGGCTGGCAGGTACGCTTCTCTACCGGCATCACTGCCTCTATCCTACCCGGGGAGAGAAGGGTGAACGCTATCCCCAGCGTTCCCATCAGCGTCCGGCTGTTGGCAGCGTTGATCTCTTCTGCTGAAAAATCCCTCTCTGCAGGGTTCTGACTCGTTTGGTTCATGCAACTATCCTTTTTCTATCCTGCAAAAATAGTGATTCCCTTCGCATGAACCTCTTAAGATATATTAAAAATTCAACTTTCGTATGTCATACGTTTACAGCTAAATCTTTCAACTGTCGATGTTTCGCGACCCCTGGATGCACGCGATCGCTAAAAGAGAAGAACTCGCTTCGCTTCAAACAACTCCTCTTTTTATCGCTCTTCGCGAGCAACGGGTGCCCCGCTAAACATCGAAATGTCTTATATTTAGCTGTATGTGTTTTGCAGGGATACAAGCGAAAGATGAACTAAAAAGAGACCAAATCGGAGATTCCGTTCTCATTGAAAGCCTCGATGGCGAAAAAATAGTCCACCCCTTTGTTGAGTGCCCTCAGCTCATACGCCGATGCATCATAGATCATCACCGAATTGTTCAGCTTGTCCGGCTCGATGCCCCAGTAGAGCACATAACCCATCGCATCCTGCACCGGCTCCCAGCTGATGTCGGCATTGCGGGCATCAGCCTGTCGCTCTACCCGGAATGAGGTGGGCGCGGCAGGTTTTTCACCGTTGCCGTTACCAAACACCCGGAACTCACCGATGGCCAGATAGCGGTTGGGGAAATATCTGTTGGTGAAACGGATGAACCTTCCTTCTGTCGCCTGTTCCAGCTCGATGTAGGCGTGGGGTCTGTCCTCGCTGTTCTCTGAAAAGTCGACTGTGGTCTGCCACTTGGTGCCGTCGACCGAGGTCTCTATAGTGAACTGCTGCCGCAGGGTGTCGGGTTTGCCGAAGATGGTGGCGTTGAAATCCTGGTAGTTCAGCTGGAAAGCGCGGAGGGTCATCACCCTTCCCAGATCCATCTCAAACCAGAGGGTGTCGCTGTTGCTTTCGGCCACCCAGAGGGTGCGGATATGCTCATCGTTGATCATTTCGATGCCATAGTCGGCAGCCTCCTGCTCCGGCATATATCCTTTCTCATGCTCGTCCGCCACGTTGCGCTGCACGCCGGTCAGCACCGAGTTGCTCTTCACCGGCTTATCTTTCGACAGCAGCATCCATCCGGTGAAGCGCTGCTTGTGATCCTCCACCTCCACATCGGGGAGGTAGTGGGGGTAATCACCATAGGCGGTGTTGACATACATCTGCCCGTTCTCCTCAAAGCCGGCGGGGTACATGCCTAACCTTCGCTCGAACTTGTAGTTGACCGAGATGGCCATGGTGGAGAAGTGCCAGTGGTTGCCGTTGTTGTCCTTCACCGCGCTGCCGTGTCCCGCGCCGTTCAGGAAGCCACCCGGCTTGTAGGCTACCGGGTTGTAGGGGGCATAGGTGAAGGGTCCCAGGGGATTGTCGGCGGTGTAGACGCCGTCGGCATAGATATTCCACTGCGTGCCGGGGGCACCATACATCAGGTAGTAGGTGTCGTTGTGCTTCACCATCCAGGGTCCTTCAATGAAGGGAGCCACGTCGGAGCGGTGATCCTGTCCGAAGCGCTCCCAGCCGTGGTTGTCGGGGTCGAGACCGAACAGGTCCACCTGCTCACCCTTGGGGATGTAGTAGTTCTCCGGGTCGAGCTCGACACCCCTGATGGGCCACAGGTTGGATGACTCCTCATAGAGGTAGACCCGTCCGTCGCTGTCGACAAAGATATTGGGATCCTGGATCCCGCCGGGAGGGTTCAGCACCGCGTAGTTGGTCTGCCAGTCACCCAGCGCGGGGTTGTCGGTCTCGATGATGGGACCTCTGCCCGAGGGATCACCGTAAGCCAAAATCTTGCCGTCTCTCACAGCAGCGGCGGGGGCGTTGGAGCCGCTGAAATACCAGCTCTGCGGGCGGATAAAGCGCCAGTGGCCCATATCCTCCGATTCCCAGTAACCATGGGAGCGGGTGACGAACATGTAGTATTTTCCCCTGAAGTTGACCACCGCCGGGTCGGCGCCGGAGCGGTAGGAGACATCCCTCTCCGCGCGGTAGTGGGACATATAGGTGTAGTCGATGTCGATCGGGTTGCAGTAGGTGGTCTGGCTTCTGACGGCAGCTGCCCGGGTGTTGCCGTCCGGATGTAGATCACTGCCCTGTGGGTGATGGTTACAGGAGAGATGCATCATCGCTGTCAGCAGGATTAGCGGGAGGATGGCACGTTTTATAGTAGGTCTCATTTTTTTCCGGGTTTCAGATGATCTTCGGGCAGCTCATACTGCTCCTGCAGTCTTATCAGCTCTTTTCTCAGCCCACGGGTGATCTGCTCTGTTCCCCTCTTTCCGTAGATGTTGTCGGTTTCGTATGGATCGTTCTCCAGATCATAGAGCTCCCAGTGCTGCTCTCCGTAGAAATGAATCAGCTTGTAGCGTTCTGTCTTCACGCCGTAGTGGGCACGTACGCTGTGGAAGCCGGGAAACTCATAGTAGTGGTAGTAGAGCGATCTCCTCCAATCGTCGGGTGTTCTGCCTGTATCGGTCAGCTCCCTGAACGACTCTCCCTGCATATCGTCCGGTATGGCAATACTACAGTAGTCGAGGAGGGTGGGGGCAAAGTCAATATTCTGTGTCAGCCCCTCCACCTGCGTGCCGGGTTGGATATGGCCTTTGTACTGCATCAGCAGGGGCATTTCGAACGACTCCTCATACATGAACCGCTTGTCGAACCAGCCATGTTCACCCAGGTAGAACCCCTGGTCACTGCTATAGATGATGAGGGTGTTCTCGTCCAGTCCTGTTGCCTCCAGGTAGTCGAGCAGCTGCCCTACGCTCTCGTCCACCGCCCTGATGGTGGCGAGGTAGTCCTGCAGGTAGCGCTGGTACTTCCATTCGGCTATCTCCCTTTCTGTCATCGGCGTGGTGTGGAAGGCATTGTTGCGCTCCCGGTAGGCATCAAAGAAACGCTGCTGTTCACCGGGTGTCATGGTCCCCAGGAAGGCATGGGGCCACGGGTCATAGAGCAGGCTGTCGCTGTCGACGCCGGTCACCATCTTCAGATCATGCCCCTCGTACATGTCGCGGTAGATGTTCATCTCCTGATGTTTTGCCGCAAACCGTCCCTCGTACTCATCGAAGTAGGTCGCCGGAAACGGGAAAGTATTATCCTCGTAGAGATTGTAGTGCCGCTCTGCCGGCACCCAGTTACGGTGGGGTGCCTTGTGGTTCATCATCAGGAAGAAGGGCTTCTTCTCCTCTCTTGTCTGCAGCCACTGTTTGGTGAAGGTGGTGATCAGGTCGGTGACATAACCGGCATACGCCACAGTGTCGTTCTCAGTGATGAAGTCGGGGTTGTAGTAATCCCCCTGGTCGTTCAGGATCATCCAGTGGTCGAAGCCGGTCGGCTTTGAGATAAGGTGCCACTTGCCGATCAGCGCTGTCTCATAACCGTTCTCCTGCAGCATCTTGGGGAGTGTCTGCTGAGAGCCGTCGAACGCCCTGTTCCAGTTGGCCAGAAAACCGTTCTTGTGGCTGTGCTTACCGGTGAGGATGCTGGCACGGCTGGGGCCGGAGATGGAGTTGGCGCAGTAGTTGTTCCGGAAGATGGCACCGTCACGGGCAATCCTGTCAATGTTGGGCGTGGGTGCCAGCTCCGATATGGGATGCCCGTAGGCACTGATGGCCTGTGTGGCATGGTCATCGCTCAGGATAAAGATGATGTTGGGGCGCTGCTCTGTTTGCTGTGCCATCGCCGACAATGCCGACAAAGTCAGTGCCCCTATTGTGAGATTTCTCTTCATTGTTGCATTGTTTTACTCTTTACTCTACTGCGAAAGTAGCTTCATTCTCGTTGTCATCGGAATGTTGTGCAACCCAAAGTCTGAAGTTGCCCGGCTCCGTTTTTTTCTTCATATCAATACCGTAGAAGGCCAGCTCTTTGGAGCGCAGATCAAAAGTGACCTGCCTGACCTCACCCGCTTTCAGGGCTATCTTCTGAAAACCTTTCAGCTCCTTCACCGGACGGGTGACGCTCCCTACCAGATCGCGTATGTAGAGCTGTACCACCATCTCTCCATCCACCTCTCCGCTGTTATGTACAGTGGCAGTAAGGGTGATCTTATCATCGATTGCTTTCATTGATGATTTGTCTAACCTCAGATCACTGATCGCATAAGTTGTGTAACTCAGGCCATACCCAAACGGATAGAGGGGGGTGATGGAGGCGTCGAGGTAGTTCGATTTATAGTCGATGGTTTCATCGGTGAGATCTACCGGCCTGCCGGTATTCTTCCGGTTGTAGTAGATCGGCAGCTGCCCTATGTTTCTGGGGAATGACATCACCAGGCGAGCCGAGGGATTGACATCACCGGCGATCACGTCGGCAATGCCGTAGCCGGCCTGTGTGCCGGGAAACCATGCCTGCAGGATCGCAGCCATCTGTTCATCTTCCCACGACAGATCGAGGGGACGACCGCTCAGGTTGATCAGCACGACTGGCTTGCCGGTCTCTTTCAGTGCCTCCAGCAGCTGGCGCTGTGCCTCCGGCAGGCGTATGTCTGTACGTACGGCTGCCTCGCCGGACCAGTGGAAGCTCTCACCCACCGCCGCGATCACTATATCAGCACTGCGTGCAGCTGATATGGCCTCAGCAATTTTAGCCGGAGAGGTTTCAGAAATGGCTGATCCTTCCGCGTAGAGCAGGTTGACACCACTATCCTTGTATTTCTCGGTGAGTCCTTCGAGGATAGAGACGCTCTTGTTGCGATCGCCAAGCCCTGCCCATTCGCCGTTGAGATTAATTGAGTCATTCATCAGCGGGCCCACAAGTGCAACTGTGATCGCTTTCTCTTTGCGTATGGGAAGAATATTCTCTTCGTTCTTGAGCAGTACCACCGAGGAGGACACCGCTTTGCGTGCTGTCTCCATAAATGCGGGTGTCATCGTGTTTTCCTTTGCCCTTACTTCATCGAGATAACGATAGGGATCATCAATTAAACCCAGCAGGAACTTCATCTCAAGGATACGACGTGTCGCGTTGTCAATTGTTTCTTCGGATACTCTGCACTCCTCAACCGATTGGGTGAGGTACTTGATAAAGGTGGCACCGGTCATGTCCATCTCTATGCCGGCGTTGACAGCCAGCTCGGCGGCATGTTGCTCATCTTCCGCCACGCCGTGGGGTACCAGCTCATTGATGCCGGTGTAGTCGCTGACAACAAAGCCTTTGAATCCCCACTCATCTCGCAGTATCTCCGTCATCAGCCACCGGTCTGCGGTCGCCGGCACCCCGTTGATCTCGTTGAAGGAGGCCATAAAGGTTCCCACGCCCGCCTCCAGTGCTGCCCTGTAGGGAGGGAGATAGATATTTCTGAGTGTGTGCTCCGATAGCTCGGCCGTGTTGTAATCCCTTCCCGACTCGGCTGCACCGTATGCTGCCAGGTGTTTCCCGCAGGCGAGCAGCGTGTGCAGCGCACCCAGTGATGCACCCCCTCTGCCACCCTGAAAGCCGATCACCCTCGCCTCGGCGACCCTGTTGCCCAGGTAGGGATCCTCTCCTGCACCCTCCATCACGCGTCCCCAGCGGGCATCGCGGCCGATGTCCACCATCGGAGCGAAGGTCCAGTTGATCCCATCGGAGGCAGCCTCGATGGCGGCAATCTCCGCTGTCCGCTGCATCAATGCCAGATCCCATGAACAGGCTTCTGCCAGAGGAATGGGGAAGATGGTCTTGTAACCGTGGATCACATCCTGTCCGAACAGGATGGGGATGCCCAGGCGGGTGGAATCGACCGCTATTTGTTGTATCCGGCGGATCCCCTCCACCGAAGTGGCGTTGAAAATGCTCCCTATCAGACCTTTATCCAGGTAGGGCTTGAAGTCGTCCGACATCACCGGGCCGGTGATCGACCAGTTGGCGGAGAACTGGGTCATCTGTCCGATCTTCTCCTCCAGGGTCATCAGTCTCAGGAGTGAATCGACCCGTTGCTCTATCTTTTTGTCTCCGCTGAAACTGTTCCATTTGTCAGGACTGGTTGAATCTTTCCATCCTGAGGCGTATACGGTGAGGATGAATAATATTGTAGAGACCAATAGTGTGACTTTTCTCATTTTCGTTTTATCTGTTTATGGCGTATATGTAAATCCCAGTTTCTGTAGTCCCTCCTGTATCTCCGGTGCTCCCATAAACAGGTTCCAGAGTAATCCTGTGCGGTGATTCTCTATCATCGGGGCAATGGTGAGCTGGTCAATGGCCAGGTATCGCTGCGGATACCAGTTGCTTTCAATGCTGAAGGCATCATAAAAACCATATTTCCCCCATATTTTATCACCCAGATTAAAATAGAAGTGATTCAATGCCTTCATTGACTCTTCAGGGGTATAGGGAAAGCTCGACAAGGCTGCTGTAGGTGTGATCACACCCTTGTCGTTCTCCATCGGCTTGTGACCGGCATATCCGTCCACGGAGTAGCTGGCTGTCAGTCCCCAGCAGGCGTCGCTGTACCCTTCAAATCCCTTCGGGTTCTGCATACAGTAGGCGTGGTTGATCAATGCCTGATTGCGGTTCAGATCCCAGTAACTGGCATACCGGTCGGTCAATCCTTTCGGATTGAGTCCGATGTAGGAGTAATGCGCCCAAAATAACGGGCCTCCATACTGTTCAGCTCCGTTATGCTTGAGAATCAGGGGGTAGCCAAAAGCGATGTTATCGCTTTTTATCTCACCACCCCGTGCCCATCCGTTGTGGTAGGCCGTTGCCGGTATGGGGTAGGTGGGTGATGAGGCTGCCAGTATATAGGTGATAAGACACTCATTGTACCCCTCCAGCGGGAAGTTCATCTCCCACCCGTATTCAGGGCTCCAGTGCCAGTAGAGCACATCCTGGCCGTTCAGGTACCAGTCCCACTCCATCTCTCGCCAGAGCATGTCGATCTTCTGTGCCAGCTCTTTCTCATTTTCATTCCCATTTTTAAAATATTCCCGCACAATGAGCAGCCCCTGCATCAGGAAAGCGCTCTCTACAAGGTCACCCCCGTTGTCTTTTGTGCTGAATGGTTTGGCTTTTCCCGTGGGGCCGTCTATCCAGTGGGACCAGACACCATGAAACCGGTCGGCCCCAGCCAGATAATCGGCTATCTTGTGCAACCGTGCCACACCCTCCACACGCGGAATAAATCCCCTTTCAATGCCTGTTACAAGTCCCGCAATGCCAAACCCGCTGCCGCCGGTGGTGACCACAACTGCATCGTTCTGAGGGTATTCACCGTCTATATGGATGCGCTCCGGCGCCAGTCCCGAGGTTGGCTCGGCACCCTCCCACATGTAGTTGAGATGTGTCTGCTGGATAAAGTCGAGAAAAGCATCGTCAGAGGCAAATCCGGTTGGTCGGTCGTCATTTTCCTCCTTCTCTGCCGGCTTTTCATCTTTGTTCTCGCTGCAGGTGGTGAATGACAACAACACGAAAAGAGTGAACAGTAACCATATATTTTGTTTCATATATCATTTTTTTGTGAAGTGCATGGAACCTGGACAACCATTTTCTGCCCCTGTTCCATGCAGGTAATTATTCAGCAGCCATGCTCTGGATCATGGATGCAGTCAGCGCCTTGTTGTATATACGCAACTCATCAATCAGACTATTGTCGGAGAGGTGTCCCCACTCATTGAATCGTGGTGCGCCTGATCCGATGGACATGATATCACATCCGTTCCAGCTGATGCCTGTGAACTCGGTGACCTTCACCGCCACGCCATCCATATAGAGGGTGCCCTTGTCCGATGCCAGCACCAGGGCGATATGCACCCATCCTGCTGTCTCCGGATCGAGGTCCGCCAGTGTCCCGCCATCGACCCAGCTGTCGGCTGTTCCATTGCCAATATTGGCTTTCACACGCTGCATGCCACCGGCATTCTCGCGGAAGATACGTATGCCGGCAGTGCGGTTGTTCTGTGCGTT
>JADMKJ010000160.1 GCA_015478855.1 Proteiniphilum sp. | reverse complement strand
ATCATCACATCAGTTCATGCTTTTTTGAGATACCAGTTCCTGCAACTGCCTGTAATAATCATTGAACTTCTCTGATTTAAACTCAGCATAATTCATCTGCCTTCCTATATTGATCAGCTCCTTGAAATAGTCCGCCACCTTGTTGAAGTTATCAAACTCAAATTCGGTGCGACAGACCTCGGTCACCATATCCAGAATATGTTTCTGGCGTTCCATTGGGGTGACGGAGTCGATCTCGTCAAAAGCATCCTGTTGCAGCACGATGAAGTCGATCAGCTCAGACTTCCAGTAGGTGGTATGATACTCCACCGGAACACCGTCGTCACCCAGGATATTGATCTGCTCCGAGATCTCTTTCCCACGTAGTAACCGTGTCTTGGCCTCATTTACCTTCTCTGTCCAGTCGTCAGAGATCTGTTTCGAGATCTCCTCCTCAAATTCGGGATATTCAATATACTTGGAATAGGATTCAATGGGGTTGATGGCCGGATAACGTTTCTTGTCGGCACGATCCTGCTCCAGCGCATAAAAACAGCGGGCTACCTTCTTGGTGTTCTCTGTCACCGGCTCTTTCAGGTTACCACCGGCAGGTGATACCGTTCCTATGAAGGTGATCGATCCCTCTGCACCGTTGTTCAGCTTCACATGTCCCGCACGACCGTAGAAGTTGGAGATGATGGCCGAGAGGTCCATCGGGAACGCATCGGGACCTGGAAGCTCTTCCAGACGGTTGCTCATCTCACGCAGCGCCTGTGCCCAACGTGATGTGGAGTCGGCCATAAGCAGCACTTTCAATCCCATGGAGCGGTAATACTCACCAATTGACATCGCTGTATATACCGATGCCTCACGTGCCGCCACCGGCATATTGGAGGTGTTGGCCACGATGATCGTACGCTCCATCAGCTTACGCCCTGTATGGGGGTCGATCAGCTCGGGGAACTCGGTGAAGATCTCCACCACCTCGTTGGCACGCTCACCGCAGGCGGCAATGATCACAATATCAGCTTCAGCCTGCTTGGAGATGGCATGCTGCAACACTGTCTTGCCTGTACCGAAAGCACCCGGGATAAACCCTGTACCACCTTCCACTATCGGGTTCAGTGTGTCGATAGAACGTACTCCCGTTTCGAGCAGCTTGTAGGGCCTGGGCTTCTCTTTGTATGTGGTGAGCGGCATTTTCACGGGCCAGCGCTGAATCATATTGATCTCAGTCTCTTCCCCGTTTTGATCTTCCACGACAGCGACCGTCTTGTATATGTTGTACTCACCCTCTTCCACGATGCTTTTCAGCTTGTATTCCCCCTTCATGACAAAGGGCAGCATGATCTTGTGGGGTTGAAAGTTCTCATCCACCTCACCCAGCCATGATCCGCCCGTGACGGTATCACCCGGCACGGCCAACGGCTTAAAACGCCACAGCTTTTCCTCATCGAGAGGAAAGGTATATTCACCCCGTTTGAGGAAGACACCCTCCATCTTGTCGAGGTCGTTCTCAAGACCGTCGAGATTACGCTCCAGCAGTCCCGGCCCGAGCACCACCTCAAGCATATGACCCTGAAACTCCACCTCTGCATTAACCATGAGCCCCCTTGTACTCTCGAAAACCTGCACGTAGACATTTTTACCGACAACCTTGATCACCTCTGACATCAGTCTGGTACCTTCAAGGTTGATGTAGGCTATCTCATTCTGGGCAACGGGCCCATCCACTTCTACGATGACAAGGTTGGATATGATTCCTTTTACAATTCCTTTTGTTAACATATATGATTTTTGTTTTTTCTCAGTTAGCTCTCATCCGGCATCTCTATCCCGTTCTTGAGTCCGGTGATCAGATCACGGAAAACACGTTCACCCTCTACAGCGTTCAGACTTACCCATCGTTCCAGTATCTGTAGTTTACAGAGATAGGCAAAGATATATTCAATGTTGAAATAGTCCAGTGTCGTATTTTGTTCCAGCCACTCCCAGCGAAACTTGTCGAGCTTGCGTTCACGCTCGTAGATATCGCCCTCTTCCGATAGGCGCTGAATGGCATCGAAATAGTCCAGCTCGAGCGTGATGCCGAAATCACGTGCATTGGCATTCTCCCGGATGATCATTGCCAGTTTGTTGTTGCCGACGACCACTTTGGTGACATCCATATCATATTTACGGGCATAAATGGCCGAAAGGATGTTCCCGATGTTCAGGTTCAGCTCGAACCAACGGGATATAAGACTGTTTTTTGCCTCCAGCCCATAGTCCATGTAAAAAGAGGAGATCAGGTCCTCCAGCGTGCGGCTTTCATTCTGCACCTCATCGTCCAGCCACCTTTTTATTGTGGCTTCGAAAAAAGGAGGTATCAGTTTGTTCCCGATGGTGTCGCCCTCTTTTACCTCCTCTATGGCGTCCTGCAGCTCTTCGATTGAGAGGTTACCCTTGTTGTTCAATGCCACATCATTGCTTTTCAACAGGTTGAGGAGGTTGGCATTGTCAAATTGGAGAAAATAATTGCTAAGAAGCCTCTTGTCTTCCGGTCTCAGCTCCTCGTCGAGCAGCACCTTGAATTTTTCGACAGTGAGGGGGAGCTTCATGCTGTCGAAAGTGAAATCGGGCAGTCCGGAGACAAAATAGTAATATTGATTTTTGAAAAGCATAGGCAGAATCTGGCTGATAAAAGAGATTATTCAATCTCCCCGGTTAAAAGAGAAGGTTCTGTATCTGAGGACGTAAAAACTCCTTAAAGTATGCGATGAACTCATCCTCACCGAATCGTACTTTATAGGAGCCATCTTCGGGTGAAAGGGTGAATCCTGTTTTGATACCGTTCACAGATTCGATTTTCAATCCTTTATCAAGCAGCTCCTTGATGTTGGAAGCGATGTATGACTCCAGCTCTTTGGGGTTCTGAACACCTATGGATAGTGTTTCGTTCTTTGACCAGTCGCGCACCAGCTCAACGATAAGTTGCTGCATGAACGACTTCTCTTCCATCGCCGCCTTCACATTCAGCGTGGCCAGCTTGTCAGTCACCAGGTTGATGATTTCCGTTTTCAGCGCTTCGGCAGATTGTGCCGCGTAGAGCTTCAGTTCTGCTTCGGTATGACGTTTTAATTCTGCCTGTTGCTTCTGTGCAGATGAGATGATTTCACTGGCTCCGGCCTCTGCTTCGTTCACTATATGTTGCGCTCTGGCTTTGGCTTCTGTAATCACTTTTTCGGCTTCCTCCCTGCCTTTTTCTACTCCCTCGGAGTAGAGCTTTGAGGTGAGTTCCTGAATTTTGTCCATGTGGTATATCCTAAATGATGTTTTTGAGTTTCGATCTATTCTTTGTGACCGGTTTTTTTAATTTTTCCGTAATGCATACCGATACACAATTTTTCTTGTTAAGGAGATGAGACAAAGTTACAAAAAAATGGATAATCACTCTCCAATCCATTTGGAAAAAATGCATCATTTCTTTTTCACAGGGTACAATTTTATATTTTTAAGTGAAAAATCATTTTAAATAAGAGACATCTCCTCTTTTTGAACTATTTTTGCGCAAATGGACAGGAAGATCTTCAGGTTAGCTATTCCTAACATCATCACCAACATCACCGTCCCTCTATTGGGTATGATTGATATGGCTGTTGCCGGCCGTCTGGGATCGGCTGTCTTTATCGGTGCGATCGCTCTGGGAGCCAATATTTTCAATATGATCTACTGGAACTTCGGCTTTCTCCGCATGAGCACGAGTGGTTTTACTGCCCAGGCGTATGGTGCCAGGAATCTGTCTGAAGCGATGAACGTTTTTATTCGTTCGCTCGTGATAGGGCTGGGAATAGGTTTGCTCATTGTACTGTTGCAATATCCCATCGGCAGATTTGCCGTTGCTCTCATCCGGTCAGGTCCCGAGTCGGTCCATCACGTGGAGAACTATTTTCGAATTGTGATATGGGGTGCACCGGCAGTGTTGGGGATGTATGCTTTTAAAGGGTGGTTCATTGGGATGCAGAATGCCAGGATTCCCATGTTCATCGCCATCCTGAATAATGTGCTGAATATTATCCTGAGCGTACTGTTCGTTTTTGGGTTCGGAATGAAAATTGAGGGTATTGCACTGGGGACGGTGCTCTCCCAGGTTATATCGATCATGGTTGCTGCCGCTGTCTGGTGGAGATATTACCGTCGTCTGCGCAAATATGTCCGAAAGGAGACCATTTGGGATAAAGCATCTATACGATCATTCTTCAGGGTGAATGCCGATGTCTTCGTACGCACGTTCCTATTGACGCTGGTGACCACCTTCTTCACCTTTGTCTCATCAGGTATGGGGGAGATCACACTAGCCGTGAATGCTTTGTTGATGCAGTTTTTCATGCTTTTCTCCTATTTCATGGATGGTTTTGCCTATGCAGGAGAGGCTCTTACAGGAAGGTTCTTCGGTGCAGGGAACCGGTTAGCACTGAAGCTGATGGTGAAGCGGATCTTCTTCTGGGGATGGATAGTGAGTATCGCTGCAGTTGTGATTTACGCCATTTTCCCCAATCAGCTATTGCATATTCTTACGAACGATGCTCAGATAATTGAAAGCACCAAAGACTTCATGTTCTGGACGTTGCTGATCCCCCTCACCGGTTTTGCCGCTTTCCTGTGGGATGGTATTTTTATTGGTGCGACAGCATCCAGACAGATGCGCAATGCCATGATCATTTCATCGCTGCTCTTTTTTATAAGTTATTTTATCATGACGCCCCTCTGGGGTAACAACGGCCTCTGGCTCTCCTTCATCCTCTATCTGCTGGGAAGAGGTGTTTTACAAACTTTCTGGTCGAAGAAAGCGTTGAATATGTAATTGAACTTTCGCATGTTAATAATTTTGTGATAGATACAGCTAAAGATGAGGCCTACAAATGTTTTGTGGGAACCCATTGACCTCAAGGAATGTATAAAGAGCAGCTGTTTGAAGCGAAGCAAGTTCTGCTCTTTTAGTGAACGAGGTCAAGCATGGGTCACAAAACATTGTCAGCCGAGAATTTAGCTGTATACAGAGCATGCGAAACTTAAATAAGCTATAAGCTGTAAGCGTCTTGGGTGAAAGCAATGTAAGGACAGCGGTAGGGGGGGTGCTATCAGCTATAAGTGGTAAATGATCAACCATATGCATGCAACTAGCCGAAACTATACACTATAAAGATATATTGAATGAAACAATTTGATACAATTACTGAGCTTGCCGGTTTCCTGGATCGGTCATATATTGAGGAGATCGCGGTACAATCGCTGAACCTTGATGAGATCGGGGAGCAGATGCTCTCTGTCCGTTTTTCAAAATCTCTTTTTTTAGGATGCAGGATGTCAGACAAGCTTCTGCATCACCTGCTCCCCGAGAATTTTATCTTCCCTGTGCTGGATGTGCCCTTCAACACCTACCCGAGCACTCTCTACAATAAGGACACGCTCTATAACGGATTCGATTACCGGAAAAGAGAGACCTATGAAGGCACTACAGATAAGATTGTCTATGATTACTATCAGCAATCGTTGGTGAAGCACTCCATCAAAGATACGCTGGCACAGCGGCTGCATGACCACTCCATCACCGACTCGCTTCACGATTATATCGCGCAGTTCGATGAACGAAAACTGGTGGCCATCATGGGAGGGCACAAGATTAAACGATCAGATGCGATGTACCTGCAGGTTGCACGACTGTCTAAATTGCTGACTGAACTGGGATATCTGATGCTCTCAGGTGGAGGGCCGGGGGCCATGGAGGCGACGCATGCCGGCGCGTGGATGGCCGGCAGGAGTGACGAGGAGTTGCTGGAGGCTGTCTCAATAATCAGTACAGCCCCTCTTTATTCAGATGATCAGTGGCTGGCATCGGCCTTTCGTATGATGGAGCGGTACCCTGATCCGCCCTTCGAGAGTCTGGGTATCCCCACCTGGCATTACGGACATGAACTGCCCACGCCGTTCGCCACGCATATTGCCAAGTATTTTGAGAACAGTGTGCGTGAAGAGGGTCTGCTGGCACTGGCCAAGGGTGGTGTCATCTTCACACCCGGCAGCGCCGGCACCATGCAGGAGGTGTTTCAGGATCTGGCACAGAACCATTACGAGTCGTACGGTTATGCCAGCCCGATGATTTTTTTAAATGTTGATTTCTGGACGCATGAGCGCCCCATATACCCCATCATAAATGAAATGTCGGATCGGGGAGACCTGATGAATCTCAACCTAGGGCTGTATGATAATAATGACGAGGTGATGGCTCATTTACACATGTTTCAGCTGTAGTCTGTCGCATACAGTGCATTCCTGATGGGGTTGCTTTCAGTTTCAACTCTTTTTTAATTCAGATAAGAAGCGACATTCCCACTGATCTGCAGCAGAGATATTTCATACATTTTGGTTCTGTATTGTGCTGTAAGGAGTCGTTGCTCTGCCTCCAACAGGCTGTTTTGTGCTTCCCTCAGCTCCAGGCCGGAGAGGTCGCCAATCTTGTAGCGCTCCATGGCAATCTCATAATTGAGCTCCGCATTACGGAGGCTCTCAATCTCCAGCTGCGTAAGTTCCATGTTGTTCTGGTAGGACATCCACATATTGGCGAAATCACTCTGCAGTGCGAGCCTGTTTCTCTCTATCTCCAGCTCTCTGTTCATGACAGATATCCTGGCGTTCTTCTGTTCCCTGCTGCGGTTGAACCCGTCGAAAAGGGTGTAACCTAGCGTAACACCCACATTGGGTCCCCAGTTGCGTTGTTTGTCGAGCGTACCCGTGTTGTAGTTGTAATGGGTGAATCCGTATCCGGTGTTGAGACGCAGGTAGGGGAAGTTGCGACTCTGCAGGTTCTTCAGCTCCAGCTCGCTCAGCATTTTGTTCTTCTCTGTCAGCAGGATCATGGTGTTTTGCTGCAACGCAGCATCGAGCAGCTCCTCCTTCGATAACAGCCTGTCAAACACAATGGTGCTGTCCTCTGCTGAAAAAACCTGATTCACATCACCACCCATCAGCTCATTCAGTTTGATCCGGGAGCTGTTCAGTATCTCATACTGCTGAATAAGCAGCGAGCTGTCGGCATTGAAGTAGACACGTGCCTGCTGCAGATCGAGACGGGAGAGCGATCCCACCTGATAGCGTGCCTCCACGATGCGCAGACGCTCTTTCGACAGGGAAACTGCATATTTGAGATTTCCCAGTCGTAGTTGTTGTTGTACGTAATTGTAATACTCCGCTGTCAGGGTGGCGATAAAATCCTCCACTGCCAGACGGGTGTTCAGCTCGCCAATAGTCTGCATCTCCTGCAGCCGCTTGTAATTGGTCTGCACGCGGAATCCTTCGAAAAGTGTCCAGTCGAGGCTGATGCCCGCATCCAGTGTGCCGGTGTTCGCATTGCGTGACTGCACCACATCACCCCCCTCTGCAGGGAACTGATCGGTGTTGCTGTTGCGCAGGGTGTAACCCGAATTCAGGCTTACATCGGGCAGAAAACCGGCATTGCCCAGTGTGACATTGTTGTCGGAGATCAGCTCTTCGTTGCGAGTGATCCGTAAATCGTAATTCTCCTCAAGCCCTCTTCTCAGGCACTCCTGCAGATCCATCATCTCTTGTGATGAGACAATGGCAGGAACCATAAAAAAGAGGAACATCCATATCTTCTTCATCATCTTACCCATTTCGTATTTTTCTTTCTCTCTTTTTGCTCTTCTGTACCTCCCTGTCGGTGGAGAGGTAGATATACATCACCGGGATGACAAACAGGGTGAGGAGTGTGGAGATCAATAGTCCGCCAACGACAGCCGTACCCATGGCGATGCGACCGTTGGCACCCTCACCGGTAGCAAGCATCAGTGGCAGCAAGCCCAGCATGGTGGAGATGCTGGTCATCAGGATGGGGCGTAAACGCTGTACTGCCGCTTCTATAATCGCTCTGTACTTGTTGAGTCCGGCCTGCTGTCGCTGGTTGGCGAACTCCACTATAAGAATACCGTTCTTGGCCACCAGCCCTATAAGCATGATGATGCCAATCTGACTATAGATGTTCATGGTCACGCCGAACATCCACATGAACAGCAGGGCTCCGAAAAGGGCCATCGGTACGGAGAACATAATGACGAAGGGATCTTTGAAGCTCTCGAACTGTGCCGACATCACAAGGAATATCAGGAGGATAGCCAGCCCGAATGCAAACAGCAGGCTTGAGGAGCTCTCACGGAAGTTACGTGACTCACCTTCAAGCGCCGTACGGAAAGATTCGTCCAGTACCTCGGCGGCAATACGGTCCATCTCATCCAGACCATCACCCAGCGAGTAGCCGGGCGCCAGTGCTGCCGTTACGGTGGCTGAATTGAAACGGTTGTAGCGGTATAACTGGGGTGGCGCCACCGACTCTTCCAGCTTCACCAGATTATCCATCTGGATCATCTGCTGGCTGGCGTTCTTGATGTAGATGGTCTTCAGATCGACAGGGGTATTGCGTTGCTGCCGGTTGATCTCACCCAGGATCTGATACTGCTTACCGTTCATATAGAAATAACCCATCCGCTGTCCGCTGAGGGCATATTGCAGTGTCTGCCCGATATCGCGGGTGCTGACCCCCAGTATGGCAGCCTTATCACGGTCGATGTTGACACGTGTCTCCGGTTTGGTAAACTTCAAATCCACATCCGACATCTGGAAATAGGGGCTGGCGTTCATCTGCTCCATAAAGGGTGGAATGAACTCCTGCAACTTCTCAATATTGGGTGCCTGAAGAATGTACTGTATGGGCATACCGCCGCGTCTTCCACCGAAGGTGGATTGCTGCTGCACAAAGGCGCGTGCGGCATTTTCATTCCTCACCCCCCGGGTCAGCGCAGTGGCGATCTCCATCTGGCTGCGGTCACGTTCATTCATGTCAGGCAGCACCATCCGCACCATGCTGAACCCGCTGCGGGTGAAGACAATGTTGGATTCACGCTCGGGTACAATCGAGTCGGCGATGGCAGAAATCCTGTCGGTGTAGTCCCTGACAAACTCGAAGGTGGCTCCCTCGGGTGCTGAATTACGGATCACCACCTGTGACCGGTCTTCCAGCGGAGCCATCTCTGCAGGGATAAAGTTCCAGAGGAGAACGATCAGGAGAGCAGATCCGATAAGGATAGGCAACACGATCCATTTATGATGCAGGAATGAGCGCAGCATCCTGTCGTAGAATCTGTTCATCCCGTCAAAGAAGACCTCCGTCCTGTCATAGAACTTGTTGTGTTTACGTTTCTTCTTCAACAGTTTGGAGGAGAGCATCGGCACAAAGGAGAGTGCGACAAATGAAGAGATGATCACAGCACCGGATATCACGATGCTGAATTCGCGGAAAAGACGTCCGGTCATCCCTTCCAGAAAGACAATCGGGAAGAAAATAGCTACCAGTGTAATGGTGGTGGAGATAACAGCGAAGAAAATCTCCCTGGAGCCTTCAATAGCTGCCTTCTCCGGATCCATCCCTGTCTCAACTTTCTTGAAGATGTTTTCCGTAACCACGATCGCATCATCCACCACCAGTCCCACGGCCAGCACTACGGCCAGCATGGACAAAACGTTGATGGAGAATCCGGCCAGATACATTACGAAGAAAATGCCTATCAGTGAGATGGGAATCACTACGACAGGAATTAATGTAACGCGCCAGTTACGTAGGAAGACGAAAATGATGAAGACCACCAGCAGGAAAGCGATAATCACTGTAGTCTGTACCTCAGAGATCGATGACCTGATAAACTTGGTATTGTCGAATGCCACGTCGATGATCACATCTTCAGGAAGGTCCTTTCTCATCTGTTCCATGCGCATCCTCACCTCATCGGCAATCTCAATATGATTGGCCCCTGGTTGGGGGACGATCACACAACTCACCATCGGCACTCCGTTACGGCGAAGAATGTTCTGCCTGTCGGCAGCATCCAGCTCGGCAAATCCCACATCGCGGAAACGGACGATACGGAAATCATCCTCTATAAGAATAAGATTATTGAAATCTTCGGGTGTCTGCATCAAGCCCATGGTACGGATCGACTGGGAAATGTGGTCACCTTCAATATTCCCCGCCGGAAGCTCAATGTTCTCTCTGTCCAGGGCACTCTTGATGTCCATAGGAGTGATATTGTATGCCGCCATCCTGATCGGGTCGAGCCACAAGCGCATGGCATACCTGTATTCTCCCCAGATATCAACTGCACTCACGTTGGAGATGGTCTGCAGTCGTTCTTTCACGGTGAGGTCAGCTATCTCGGAGAGCTCCAGCAGAGAGCGGGTAGGGCTCTGTACCGTGATCTGCATGATGGGGTCGGAGTCAGCATCGGCTTTTGAGACGGTGGGGGGATCTGTGTCGCGCGGCAGATAGCGTTGTGCGACGGAGACCTTGTCTCTCACATCATTTGCTGCTGTCTCCATATCCACGCTCAGCTCAAACTCAACCGTGACACGTGAACTGCCCTGACTGCTCCGGCTGGTCAGCGACCGGATTCCCGGAATACCGTTGATATTCTGTTCCAGTGGCTCAGTGATCTGGTTCTCAATCACCTCGGCATTGGCCCCGGGGTAGGAGACATGTACGGTAATAATGGGGTTATCCACGCTGGGATACTCGCGCACGGCGAGACTCGAATAACCGATCAGGCCGAAGATGATGATTATCAACACCATCACCGTGGCCAATACCGGTCGCTTTATACTTAATTCCGAAAAATTCATTTTTTGTTATTCTGCGCTGTTTTCAACCATTTGCCCTATTCTCACCGGCATCCCGCTCCTGAGCTGCATCACACCTGTGGTTAAGAGAGTGTCACCGGGTGAGAGGCCATCAATCACCTGCACAGAGGAGGAGGTGCGCATACCGGTGATGATCTCCACCTCTTTCGCTTTTCCGTTGTCATAAATATAGGCGATATCACGACCCATCTCTTTGACGCTGGAGATGCTCGGAATCAGAATGGCATTTTCAATCTGGTCCAGCTTGATCTTCACTTGTGCCGACTGGCCCGGTTTGATTTTCCCGTCACTGTTGGCATAACGCGCACGGGCAAACACATTCAGTGTCTGCACATCGAGGCGTGACTCAACTGCATAGACCGATGCATTGTAAACTTCCAGGTTGTTCTCAACCGTAAATGCGATCTCGGACCCCGGTTTAATCAGGTTCACGAAGTTTTCGGTGAGAGAGAACTCGATTTTCAGCGGTGATATTTTTGTCAGATGGGCTACGACTACAGTAGGGGATGCATAGGCTCCCTCGCTCACCTGTCTTAACCCGATCATGCCGCTGAATGGTGCTCTCAGCTCTGTCTGCCTGATGCGTGCCTTTACCAGGTCGATCTCTGCCTTCAGTGTCTCAAGCTGTGTGAATACCGACTGATAGGTCTCCTGACTGATGGCATCTTTCTCCAGCAGTGTCTGCTGACGGAAGAGCCTGTCTTCGGCCAGGGGCATCTGTGCTTCAAGCTTCTTCAGCTCAGCCTGCAAGGGAGCGTCGTTCACCTTTGCCAGCAGGGTGCCTTTCTGCACATAGGTTCCTTCCCGGAAGTTAATACTGGTTATTTTTCCGGGCGACTCAAATGTGAGATCCACCTCTTCGTCCGGCAGCAGGATGCCGGTAATGCGAAACATTTCGTCCAGTGTATGCGGTTGAAGAACCATCGCGCTGACCATCAGCTCCGAACGTCCTGGGCCACCTGCGCCGGGACCTGCCTGCGCCGGTATTCCACTCTGCTTGTCCGGTGAAAAAACGCTTTTGATTCGGGGGAAGAAGGCCATCCCCAGGATCAATACAGCGATTGAAGCAATGAGGATTATCCTTGTTTTTTTATTCATATATTTATTTATCTAACTCTTTATCAAATTTGAGATGTTGAGACCGACAATCGTAACAGCCTTTGCTCGCTCACCTCAATTGATTATTCCACACCTCTCCTCTGTTTTTCGTGAAAATAATCTCAAAAATACCGATTTTAAACAGATAAAAGCACCTTCAGCAGGTGATTTTAGTTTTTTTAGTGCTTATAATCGACATAGCACCGAAATAAATCGATGAATCGGGTGAGACAAAGCGATAAAATAACTATTTTTGACATTCATAATGAGAAACTGATACTGTTAAATTTAATGAGATGAATTTGAGAAGATTGTTTATTGCTGTACTTTTGATGATGAGTAGTGTACTGATTACAGAGGCCCAGGACTGGGCCAATTTAAACCGTTTCAGGGAGGATAACGCAAAGTTGGGCAAAGCGCGTACGTGTGACGACAGGATCGTCTTCATGGGTAACTCCATCACCCAGGGATGGATAGACCGGGTTCCCGGGTTTTTTACCGGTCGCCCCTATATTAACAGAGGGATTGGAGGGCAGACCACTCCACAGATGCTGCTCCGTTTCCGTCAGGATGTGATTCATCTATGGCCGAAAGTGGTGGTGATCCTTGCCGGCGTGAATGATATTGCCGGTAATACCGGTCCCTCCACGCTGGAGATGATTGAAGATAACCTGCACTCTATGACCGAGCTGGCGCAGGCACATGGTATTCAGGTGGTGCTTTGCTCCGTGCTCCCGGCCTATGATTTTCCCTGGCGACCAGGCCTGGAGCCGGCGCCCAAGGTGATGGAGCTGAACAAGCGTCTGCAGAAATATGCAGGACAGAAGGGAGCTGTTTATTGTGATTTTTTTACCGCGATGGCTGATAAGCGCAACGGGCTCCCCAAAGAGTTGTCGGAAGATGGTGTCCATCCCAATGTTGAGGGTTACGCTATCATGGCACCTATCGTGGAGACCTCTATCGCACGTGCACTGCTGATGTGGAAGGAGTTTAAATAAAAAAAGAAAGATAGGGTTTGGTCTGATATCCAAACCCTTCTGTTTTATTGGGGATCCTGGTGTGACAGGAAAGGATAAGGTGTGATAAGCACCTTATTTTTTTATCTTCTTTGGCTTACAGGCCTGTTTCTCCTTTTTTACTGTCGCACCGCATTTCTTGCATTTAAAGCGGGGATCGACATCCATTATCAATCTCTCATCATTACAGGCTGTCTTACTCATTCCAATTGTTTACCAACAAACAACCGAAGGTTCACTTTTGTTTATCAATCCATAAACTCATAATCGGTGGTCCCCCTCAGGCCGGGAACAGAATAATAGGCCGCCAGATCCCCTTTGATCATTACCTCCCTCCCGATATTATCCGGGTTGTCCGCAATATTGAGTGCATTTTTCAGTGATGTAAGGGTGATATTCACCGGAAGCATATTGCTAATTTCGGTCTCAGTTGCCAGGTACGCAAGTGCCACATTGGACGTTACCTGTCCCGTGGTATCGGTCACAAACTTACTGATAGAGCCATCAAAGGCACCAACGATATAACCTTTCACCCATACATCCTCTTTGCCCTGGTTGATGAAGGCCTGCGCTATCGTGTAGGGGTCTGTTTTCGATCCTTTGATGACCGGAGGATCTTCTTCGGTGCGGTTTGCTGTAATTGACTGAGAAGG
>JADMKJ010000159.1 GCA_015478855.1 Proteiniphilum sp. | reverse complement strand
TGCGGATAAGGCTCTGTTCCACATTGACGAGGGCTGTCTGCCAGTTACCGCGTAACGTATCGATCTGGGCAATGGAGAGATATGCCGGATCCTTCCAGGCGGCATTCCATGCCGACTTGTAAAAGGCTGTATATGCTCCGTCAAGATCAGACTGCAACATAAGGCAATAGCCCAGATTGTAGTATGGTTCACCCTCATAAGGGTTCGGATTTCTTTTGGTGAGGGTTTCAATTGCTTTCTCAAAATGGGCTTGTGCTCTTTTCAACTGTCCGCGCCTCATCAGCAGAAGCCCCAGGGCATTGTTGCAGCGCACATCACCCGGATCTCGGGAGAGTGCCTCTTTATAGTAATCGGTCGGATTGAATGTAGCATGCCGGTACTGCTCCAGATGGAGACCCGTAAGATAAAGCTGTTCAATATGCGCGATCGACTGAGGATCTTCAGCAGCTTCGGCTGCCGGCGGCAGGGTTTGATCCTGCTTTTCATCGCTGTGGCACCTCATCAGTTCCTTTCCGTCCTCTCCTGCAATGATCAGAGAAAGTCCATCCAGATGTCTGCCAATCAGCCCGACCGTACGTTCAAAAGGAGTTTCCGGAGAAAGTGCCGTTATCTCACTCCAAAGGATATTGCCGGAGCTGTTCTCCAGGGAGAGCTTCAAGTTCTGCATCTCTGAAGTGGCATAGACAACCAGGGTTACAGAATCACCCTCAGTCTCAAAATTGGCGATCAGATCCCTGGTGGCATTCTTCACATTGCCCACCGCTGCATAGGGCATAAAATACTGCTCCCAGCTTTTCTCCTCATAGGGCTGCAGCCAGGCAAAATCGGGCTGGTTGTCGGTGTAGACTCCGGTCATCAATTCGATGTAGGGACCATCTTCATCGGTGAGGTTACGCTCCCAGGCCTTTCCGAAATCACCGTTTCCCCAGGTCCACTGTTTCTTTCCGGGAGAGATGTGGTGGTTGGCCACATGCAGTAATCCCGTTTCAGTCTCTTCATTATACCCACCCACAAAATCATATTCCGATTGGATGGCCATATAGGAAGTGGGTACAGGTATATTGGCATATCTCGATATATCCACACCCGCCGAATAGTCCTGCTTGTAATATGTTCCGGTCGCTATCGGAAATGAGGATACATCCCGCTTGCCATGGTCGAACACAGCATGTACATCAGGTGGAAAGACCGACTTGTAGGCGTCATCAACCGATACTGCAGGGTTGGCCCACCAGAGAAAAGTCTGGGGAAAAGGTGTCCTGTTATAGGTCTTTGTCTTGATCTCGATATAGGCCTTGTCGGGATAGAGGGTAATCCCATGCATCCCTTTCAACCGGAACATACGTTCCACCTCGTTGCACCAAACGGTCATGCTACCATCCCCATGCTCTTCAATCAGGCACTCAGTAGGATAAAAGGTGCTGGGTCGGTGATGCTGTGGCCAGTTAAACTCAATCCCACCGGAGATCCAGGGACCTGTAAGTCCCACCAAAGCAGGCTTGATCACCTGGTTATAATAAAAAATATGGGATGCCCTGATTTTGTCATAAGCCATCTGAATACGTCCCCCCAACTCCGGGAGAATCATCACTTTCAGATAGCGGTTTTCGATAAAAACTGCTTTGTATAATTTATCCTTTTTCTCATCGGAGATCTTCTCAATCACAGGGTATGGATAGACCACTCCTGAACTTCCCTGATAAACTCGTTTCTCCAGAAATACGGGATTCTTCTCCTCCTCCCCCACCTCGTAGGCAGGCAGGGCAATTTCTTCCACCCATGCCTTGACAACGGGAGAACTGACAGTCGACCGAATCAAATAATTGCTTATTTTTTCCATTCTAAATGATTGCTTCAAAATATTTAGCTTAATCTCTTGTTTGTGATGACACTTTCTATCTCCTCCAATGACTTTCCTTTTGTTTCCGGAAGATTCATTTTGATAAAGAACAAGCCCAGCAGACAGATTATGCCGTAGAGCCAAAATGTACCGGAAGCACCAAGTGAACTGTTCAGTAGAGGAAATGTATAGGTAAGCAGAAAGCTGGCACTCCATAACGCAAAAGTTGATATAGCCATACCTCTGGCTCTGAATTTTGTCGGGAAAATCTCAGCAATCACAATCCAGGTTACAGGGGCCAGCGTCATGGCATATACCGCAATTGCCAGCACTACCAGGATCAGCATGATGAATCCCTCGAGCTGAAAATAGTAACCACCACCCAGCAGAAGATAAATAAAAGTCAACCCCGTTGTACCCATCAGCATCAGTGAACGTCTGCCCCATTTGTCGACAGTATACATTCCAATGAATGTGAAAATTACGTTTACAACTCCTGTCACCACAATATTGAACAACATATCCGACACATTGTACCCGGCCGAAGTAAAGATCTCCTGTGCATAGTTGAACACCACATTGATGCCGCACCACTGCTGCAAAATGGCCAACACAATACCTATCATGGCAATTTTCAGGGTTTTTCCCCGGAATAGCTGTGATAATTCCACTTTCTGCAGGGTCTCACTTGTTGTCTTCTTCACTTCCTCCATCAG
>JADMKJ010000158.1 GCA_015478855.1 Proteiniphilum sp. | reverse complement strand
TGCCGGTGCAGTAAGCTCTCCCTTGAAGAGTTGTTCGGTGCGGTTTCAAAAATCAAGATCAGTGCTTCAGGACTGGAATCAATCCTGATCGAAACCAAACCCGAAGCGTTCAAAACTGTCTTCAAACAATATACAGGCATTGATATCACCGATGAAGAGCTGGCAATGCTCCATTCCTCAAAAAATTACAAGGAGAGCGACTATACCCAGGTGGGAACCAGCGAGAACCTGGCACACAATATCGTAAAGATCATGAACGCCCGTTCCTGCTTCGGCTTCACCTCAGGCAGCCACACCGGAGAAGAGGTGCTGATGGCCGCCTACCACCCTCAGGGAGATGTGCCGCGCGGCAATATGCGAAGCATCGAAATCAACCAATACCTGCAAAAGGTAAGCGGTCTCGAAAGCTCCCTGGAGGAGTTGTCCGATCGCATCTTTGTAAAGCACAATGAGGTGTTTAAGGGGATGAACTGCTCCATTAACAGGGACAACCCCGACATTCCTGTGCTGATGGTGAAAAAGGGGAGGAACCGCTTGGATATACCTGCATTCTCCTCTGTGGCAAAAAAGAACGGCAAACCCTTCGACATCGGGTCTGTGGTTGTATACATCGACAAAAACGAAACCTTCTATCTTCCCGTGTCGCTTGCGGATATGCTTTAATTACTATGACATAACAAAAACCAAATATCTTTTGCAACGAGAAATCTAGTAACTACTCACCCCCATTTTATATAGATATTACATTTTCTGCTACAGCAATTAATGCCAGGAAGGGATCCTGATTATTCTTTCTGGCAGTGTTCACGATAGAGTGAAGTTGACAGAAGGCGTCCGCCCCGTCGTCCGACTTGAACATTCCACTGACCTTTTGTTTGACTTTGAGTGGGCGGATGCTACACTCAGAAGCGTTATTGTCATAAGGGACTTGGGGATGTTCAAGGAAAACAAACAAGTGCTCTTGATGCTTGATCAACCCTTTTTGTAAGGCTTGAAACGGTTTTTCCAGCGATTTTAGATCCTGGTTCATCAGGATATCGAATCGCTGTTTTATCTCCCCGATATCAATCTGGCCCAACGTGCATGTTTTTCGCACATGAATACTCTCCCGTAGTAGTTCCAGTAAAGAGGCTGACCAGTCCTGTTCTTTATTTAACTCATCCAGATAGATCAACTCCCTTAACAGATGCGCAAGGCATATCTGATGTCCCGCCGTTTCCATATTAAAATAGGAACGATGGCGGTCTGTTACCAGGATGCTCTTGGGCAATCCTTCTGGAAAATGGTCGTCTATCGCGGCCTTATCCCTGGATGGATGTTGAAAAATATACGTCGCCAGATCGTTTTGAAAGGTCCACATCCAATGCAGTTCACCATTGAGATGTTCGCCCGTTTCATCGGCCCCGACAACGGGAGATTGCACGATCGCTTCCCGGATAGCTTCATAACCCGGCCTTGATTGTTTGCGCATACGACGAAGGATGTTCGATACGGTTCCCTGGCTTATTTCTATTCCGTAAAGATCTTTCAGTGTCTCTGTCAGGCGTTTGAACGGGATATGCTGGACCGTGCTCAGATAAGCTGTTATTGCATGGATGTTCACTCCATAGCTTACTCCGGGTTTAACGTGACAGGGGAATGTACCGCGATTGCAATGGCCACATGAGCATGATTTTTCGATGCTGACATGGTTGATTGTTACCGGACACACGGGAAGCGGGATATCAATACTTTGGCGCGTCTCGATCTCTTGACCGGTAACTTCCGCCAAAGAAAGTCCACATTGGTTACAATAATCCGGAGTGTGGGTGATGGTTACATCGGGCGTCTCGTTCATCAACAAGGTCGAGCCTTCGTGTCCTTTTTGACCACCGGATTTACGTTCCCCGTGAGGCCGTAGCGATCGTGTGCGACGTGAAACCTGCGCTTGCAGGTGTTCACGACTCGGGGGTATACTGCTGTTGTGACTATCTTTCGCCGGCGTCTCATAGCGCGACAACTGCTTTCTTAAATCTGTAATTTCAGCTTCCAGTACAGATACTTGCAGACTCAATTCTCTATTACGATAAAGAACGACTCTTACTACTTCTTCTATGTCCATGATCGTTGAATTCATAACGCGAAGATAGTCAAAATAACAACACGAAAAATATCTAATATGTTAACTATCAATAAGATAGCCATCATAAATGTTGTATGTAGTTAATATTCAGGCATATACATCGTTACTGCATAGATAAAAGCTACTATCAGCTCATCTTTTATGCTATAGAGCATCCTAAAATGACCTTTCCTTTATTAATCAAAATATAGGGGGTGAGTAGTTACAAGAAATACTTACTGAACCCTATTTCGCGATCAAATCATTTTTAACGGCAATATTGCCAACGATCCTGCCCGATTCCGAGAATATTACGTTCTCATTCAGTTGAGAAAAAAAGGTTATCGGAGCGGACTCAACTAATAAAAAGATAAAGAAATGGTAAACTGATGCAAAAAAAAGAGCCTCCATTCGATCTGTTGAATCTATTTTCATAATCAAAGAGGTTGTCTTGATACGATCCT
>JADMKJ010000157.1 GCA_015478855.1 Proteiniphilum sp. | reverse complement strand
GCTGCCACTGCAGGCATATCTTCTTCAAACCCTCTCCTGGAGATGATGGCACATACATCCGTGGGATATACACCTTTGGGATCCTCCAGATACTTCAGATCGAAGTTCATCCATTTGAAATGAGGTTTCCAGCCGGTGATCACAACCCATTCGTTCTTCTTGATGGCTTTATCGAGACCGGCAACCATGGCGGGACCACTCGAGGTGATCTGTTCAAAATCGAGATCATATGCATCAATCGCCTTCACTGTGCTTGCATGAATACCTGCACCGCTGCCAATGCCGATAATCTCACCGTCGAACTTATCCTTGTGGGCGTTCAGCTCATCAATTGAGTTGATGGTGACATACGAAGGCACTACAAGGCCGGTGGTACCTTCACTGAACGACTCGCCCAGCATCACCAGCTTATCGCCGTAATCGTTCCAGTAGTCCTTGTGTGTATGAGGGAGCCAGGCATCGAGGAAGAGATCACCTTTTGAATTATCTTTTGACAATTCACCATAGATCAATCCCGGCTCGAGGTTGATAAGCTCCACTTCATAACCGTTGCTCTCAAGTGCTGCTTGTGAGAGATAGGTGAAGGCAACACCCTCGGCCCAGTTGGGATAGAGGATGGTTACTTTTTCGCGGTTCTGGTCTCCGCCTTTTTGACTGTTCCCGCATGCGCTTAAAAACAGCAGGAGTGTGACGGCTGCGAACAGACCTGTCAGATTTCTTAATTTTTTCATTTCGATTGTTTTTTAAAATTCTATTTATTTTTTGTTTGCGATGGATTGTGTGATACGGTCGAGAATGATGGCGAGGATCACGATCCCCAGGCCCGATTCAAAACCTTTGGCAATATCGTTTTGCTGAATACCCTGGTAGACGATGCTTCCCAGCCCTTTGGCGCCGACCATAGAGGCAATCACCACCATCGAGAGGGAGAGCAGGATCACCTGGTTCACCCCGGTCAGTATGGTGGGCATGGCCAGCGGCAGCTGTATCTTGTAGAGTATCTGTTTTTCTGTTGCACCAAAAGCACGTCCCGCCTCAATCACATCACTCTGCACATTCTTTATCCCGAGGCTGGTAAGCCGCACTGCCGGAGGCAGTGAGAAGATCACCGTGGCGATGATGCCCGGTGTATTACCCACGCTGAAAAAGAAGATCGCAGGGATAAGGTAGACGAATGCCGGCATGGTCTGCATAAAATCGAGAATGGGCCGTATGATCATGTCGGCAGTCTTGTTTCTCGCTGAGAGGATGCCAAACGGAATACCCAGGATCAGCGCAATAAAGGTAGAGACAAGCACCAGCGTTGTGGTATATATCGCCTCTTCCCAATATCCCATCGCATAGATCAGGAAAAGTCCTGATACTACGAACAGCGCAAGACCGATACCCTTTTTGAAGCTCTCTCTGGTAAAGAGCTTGTTCCCTGTTTTGGCATAATAAGCCATAAAGGTGACGATCACCATAAAGAGAACAAAAGGTATGGAGAGTAGCAGTTCATTCATCTGATCTACTGTCCATGAGATAGAGTCATCGATAGCGCTCCACAGAAAAGAGAAGTTCTCCTCCAGGGCATTGATCCCTATTTCAATATATTTTCCTAAATCTATTATTCTTTCCATATCAAATATCGTTTGCCTTTTCAATGAGTTCTTTTACCTCCTCATCGCCGAAGCGTGTTGCTTCAATGATCAGTGAGGTCTGCGTGACAAGCCCCAGCAGTTTCCCGTTATCTCTGTCCACCACCGCAAGGGGATAGTTATGGTTGGAGATGAGTGGCAGCATCTCCTCAACAGTATAGTCTTTGTAAACACTGGGGACTTCTGTCTTCAGTGCCTTATCGAGATGACTCTCTTTCGCATCTGCCAGCTTCAGCACATCTTTCAGCCATACATATCCCATGAAGAGCCTGTTTTCGTCCTCTACCGGGAGCACGTTCAGTGAAGCGGTACGCATTTTGCGGATAGCCTGCATGGGACCATCTTTCTTCAGTTGCAGCAGCAGTGGCTTGGTGAACATAAGCGTTTCGGCGGTGATGATGGTCTTGCGGTCCACCTTCTCCGTAAATGCCTCCACATATTCACTTGCCGGGTTGGTCAGGATCTCCTCGGCGGTACCTATCTGCTCGATGATGCCGTCCTTCATGATCACGATCCGGTCGCCCAGCTTGATGGCTTCATCCAGGTCGTGGGTGATAAAGACAATCGTTTTCTTCAGTTTACTCTGGATCTGCAGCAGCTCGTCCTGCATGTCTGATTTTATCAACGGGTCGAGGGCTGAGAACGCTTCGTCCATCAACAGCACCTCGCTGTCGTTCGCCAGTGCCCTGGCCAGGCCTACTCGCTGTTGCATTCCTCCCGACATGGCCGAGGGGTACTGCTCTTCATAACCTTTCAGTCCGACCGTCTCGAGTGCCGTCATCGCTTTTTTCTCTCTCTCCTCTTGAGGGTCACCTCTCAGCTCCAGCCCGAAGGCGGCATTTTCAAGTATGGTCTTGTGCGGGAGCAGGCCGAATGACTGAAAGACCATACTCATCTCATAGCGGCGGGTATTGAGCAGTTCCTTGTTTCCTTCACGGGTGATATCGTGATCGTTAAAGAATACCTGCCCTGCCGTAGGTTCGT
>JADMKJ010000156.1 GCA_015478855.1 Proteiniphilum sp. | reverse complement strand
TTTGCAGGGATCAAACATTTTAATGCAATTCTGCCCAGATTGTAACAGAGAAGACCAAAACAAACATACTTACACGATGAACTTAATTGAAAGCATAATTGAACGGGCAAAAGCCGACAAACAACGTATTGTATTGCCTGAAGGAACTGAAAAACGCACACTTCAGGCAGCCGATCAATTGGTACGGGACGGTGTAGCCGAGATTATTCTGTTGGGGAATCCTGAGGAGATAATGCTATTAGCTCAAGAGATGAAGCTCAAATATATTGAAAGAGCAATCATTATTGATCCGGGGAGACACGACAAAAAGAATATTTACATCGAGCTACTTGTCGAGCTACGGAAAAAAAAGGGGATGACATTCGAAGAGGCCGCACTGCTGGTAGAAGATCCGCTCTACCTGGCCTGCCTGATGATCAAAAATGGTGATGCCGACGGAGAGATTGCCGGTGCACAAAATACGACGGGTGATGTGCTTCGCCCCGCCCTGCAGATCATCAAAACATCACCGGGAGTAAAAGTGGTATCAGGTGCTTTTATCATGATCACGCAGACACCGCAGTATGGTGAGAATGGCACACTTATCTTCGCAGATTGTGCAGTGATGCCTAACCCCAATGCAGAGGAGCTGGCATCCATTGCGCTGGCCTCAGCACAAACAGCAAAAGATATTGTAGGTGTGGAACCTAAAGTGGCGATGCTGAGCTTCTCAACCAAAGGGAGTGCGGAGCACGAGATGATTGATAAAGTGCGGGAAGCTACCCGGATAGCGAAAGAGAGAAATCCCTCACTGCAGATTGACGGAGAGCTGCAGGCCGATGCCGCACTTGTACCTTCCGTGGGTGTAAGCAAAGCCCCGGGCAGTACTATTGCCGGCAAAGCCAATGTGCTGGTATTCCCCACGCTTGAATCGGGAAATATCGCCTATAAACTGGTGCAGAGACTGGGAAACGCAGAAGCAGTAGGTCCGGTATTGCAGGGTATGGCCGCACCGGTGAATGATCTCTCACGCGGTTGTTCAGTAGAGGATATCTACAGGATGGTGGCCATAGCTGCCAATCAGTCCATTGGTATGAAACAAAACAAATAATTGAGCATATGAGCGAAATGATCATAGAACCCATTGAGAACTACGGGCTTACTATCACAGCTGATAGTAAGAACAAGCCTCTGTTCTCAAAGATAGGCGTGGTGGGTGCCGGCAAGGAAGGCAGGAACATCATTAACATGGCCGCAACAGCTGGCATGGATGTAATCTTCCTGGATGAGTCGAACGAACGGATCGATTTTGTACTGGGTGAGCTGGAGAAAGTGATGGATCAGAAGATTACAGGCTGGGGTCTCACCCAATCAGAGAAAAAAGTGATCATGAACCGTATCAAACCCACTCTTGAATATGAAGATTTTGCAGGATGTGACCTGGTGATAGAATGTACCCGTTATACCGAAAGCGGACGTCGCAGCACCCCGCTGCGAAAGAACATCTTTAAACGACTCGAGGAGATGCTTGACACAGATGCCATCATTGCCACAAACGGCTCTACCATCATCATCAGTGAGCTGGCGGCTGACCTGGAGCATAAGGAGCGCTGTGTAAGCCTTTACTTCCCTGTTTCTCACCCCGATGCACGAATTCTGGAGATTGTAAGCGGCATGTACACTTCTGAAGAGGTGTACCAGAAGATGGAGGTTTTCGCCAGACTGATCAATTTCAAGCCACACCGCATCAATGAAAGCAATGGAAACGTCAGCCTGAGGATGGTGGCTACCATGCTTAATGAAGCCTGCCAGATCCTGCTGGAAAGAGTCACCTCCCTGGAAGACATCGAGGAGACCTTCACGATAATTTACGGACAGCGTTATGGTATCTTCCGCCTTGCAGACATCATTGGTATTGAACGTCTGGTAACATTGATGGAGGCGATGTTCAACGATTTTGGAGAGAAACATTATAAACCAAATCCCCTGTTGTGGAAACTTTACCGCTCAAACCAGCTTGGGGTACGTACAGGAAAAGGATTCTATATTTACGATGAAAACGGCAATACGGTTTCACCCAACAAATCACTGTTCAATTAAGGAGGATCAACAATGAAGATATTGGTATTAAACTGCGGAAGCTCATCTATAAAATACAAGCTTTTCGAAATGGAAAGCAAAGAAGTTGTTGCTCAGGGTGGTGTTGAGAAAATTGGCATGAAGGGTTCGTTTCTCAAGCTTATACTGCCCGACGGACAGAAGGTGATGCTGGAGGGAGAGATACTGGAACATCGCGCCGGAATAGAATATATCCTGGGTGTGTTGCTCAGTGAGAAATATGGTTGTATCGGTTCGCTCGATGAAATCGGTGCCGTAGGACACAGGGTGGTACATGGCGGTGAGCGTTTTAATTCGAGTGTGCTTATCACCGAAGAGGTGATCGAGATGCTGAATGATTGTATCGAGCTGGCACCACTTCACAACCCTCCTAACCTGAAAGGAATATACGCCATTCAGGAACTGATGCCAGGGACACCGCAGGTAGGTGTTTTTGATACAGCATTTCATCAGACAATGCCCGACTATGCATATATGTACGGCATACCCTATGCTCTTTATGAGAAGTATGGCATCCGCCGCTATGGTTTTCACGGCACCAGCCACCGGTATGTATCAAAAAAAGCATGTGATTTTCTGGGTGTGCCCTACGAAGAACAGCGGATTATCACGGCACATATAGGTAACGGCGGATCAGTGACAGCCATAAAAAATGGAAAATCGTTCGATACAAGTATGGGAATGACGCCGGTGGAGGGACTCATCATGGGTACCCGTTCAGGTGATTTAGACCCGGGAGTTATCACCTATATCATGGAAAAAGAGCATATGGGCACGAAAGGTATTACCACCCTGTTGAACAAGTTCTCAGGTGTGCTCGGCATCTCAGGTATCTCTTCAGATATGCGTGAGATCCAGGAGAGCATTTTAAGTGGTGACAAACGTGCTGTTCTGGCAATGAACACCTACAACTACCGCATTAAAAAGTATGTGGGATCTTATGCCGCTGCTTTAGGTGGTGTGGATATCCTGGTATTTACAGGTGGTGTTGGTGAGAACCAGGCTGTCACACGCAGTGATGTATGTAGAAATATGGAGTTCATGGGTATTGAACTGGATGAAGAAGTGAACAAAGCTGTTCGCGCTAAAGAGGTGGTGATCAGTAAGCCCTCATCAAAGGTGAAAGTATTGATCATCCCCACCGATGAAGAACTTACTATCGCCAGGGATACGGTGGAAATTCTGCAGGGTTAGCAGCGTTAATCCAAAATAATAAAACCTCAGAGAATCTCTGAGGTTTTATTATTAATATATAAGAAAGTTTATTCAGCAACCACTTCGAAGGGTATCTCTACAGAAACCTCCTTATGAAGCTTCAGTATTGCTTTGTAGTTGCCCACTTCTTTTACGGCATCCTTGATAAGGATTAGTTTTCTGTCCACTTCGAATCCTTTTTCTTTCAGCATTTCTGCAACCTGAATGTTGGTTACAGAACCAAAGATTGTACCGGATGAGCTGGTTTTTGCACCTATGGTGAGGGAAACTCCTTCCATCTTGTCGGCAATCGCCTGTGCATCAGCTTTTATCTGAGCAAACTTGTGCGCACGCTGTTTTTGGTTTTCAGCAAGCACCTTCTTTGCAGATTCACTGGCAATAATCGCTTTTCCCTGTGGAATAAGATAATTGCGTGCATATCCTTTTTTCACGTTCACTACATCATCTTTGTAGCCTAAGATCAGTATATCTTCTTTCAATATTACTTCCATATCTCTTCCTCCTTGTTATTTCATTAAATCAGTTACGTACGGAAGCATGGCAATATGACGCGCTCTTTTCACTGCTTGCGCAATACGACGTTGAAACTTCAGTGATGTGCCGGTGATTCTTCTTGGCAGAATTTTACCCTGTTCGTTCAAAAACTTCTTCAGGAATTCGGGATCCTTATAATCGATGTATTTGATGCCGTTCTTTTTAAACCGGCAATATTTTTTCTTCTTCACATCCACCGACAGTGGAGTTAAATATCTTATTTCTGATTGTTTAGCCATTTCTTAATCCTCCTTTTCGTTTGATTTTACTTCCGATTCAACCACTTCTGCTTTTTCGACCTTTTCAGCTTTTTCAGCTTTTTTGATGACCGGAGCAGGAGCATCCTGTTTTTTGCCGCCTTTGTTTCTTCTCTTCTCAGCATATTCCAGCGAGAATTTGTCCTGCTTCACGGTTAAGAACCGGATCACACGTTCATCACGACGGAAATTAAGCTCCAGCTTATCAATCACCGAAGGTTCGGCATTGAATTCCAGGAAGGAGTAAAAACCGGTAGTTTTCTTGTCGATGTTGTAGGCCAGCTTACGCAGCCCCCAATCTTCTTCGTTCACAATCTCTGCTCCTTGCTCTTTGAGGAGGTTCTTGAATTTTTCAACCGCTTCCTTCATCTGAGCATCAGACAAAACGGGAGTCAAAATGAAAACGGTTTCGTAATTGTTCATACTAAATTAATTGTTAATGCGTTAAAAAAATAAACATAATTTTTCGAGGGGCAAAGATACAATAAAATATCAAATTCTCAAAGCTGTATCCATTTTAACTTTCTATGAGCGTTCGATTTTGTCATTGAGTGACGATTCATCAACTTTTTAGTAGTAGATTTGTTTACTTTTATATCCAACTCAATAGCAAAATGAAGAAAACAACCAACCAGGCACTTGTTATTTTCGGTGCCTCTGGCGACCTGACATACCGGAAATTAATACCCGCTGTCTTTGATCTCTACATGAACAATTCACTGCCTGAAGGGTATGCTGTATTGGGCGTGAGCCGGTCGGCCTTCACCGACAAACAATTCCGTCATAAGATGAGAGAAGGCATCACGCTGTTTGCCCACTATAAAGATGCAGCCATGGAGAAGATTGAAGATTTTCTATCCAGGCTCTATTACCTGAGCATTGACACAGGTAAAGGAGAGGAGTATCAGCATGTGAAGGACAAACTGACCATGCTGAATAAAAAACACAATCTGGAACAAAACTATATTTTTTACCTCTCCACCCCTCCCTCACTCTACACCACCATTCCTAAGTACCTGTACGGGCAGGGACTCACACTACAGCAAAAAGGTTTCAGGCGAATCATCATTGAAAAACCATTCGGCCATGACCTGCCATCGGCCATCAATCTGAATGAACAACTGCTGGAGTTCTTTCAGGAGGATCAGATCTACCGTATTGATCATTACCTGGGAAAAGAGACGGTACAGAACCTGATGGTGACGCGTTTTGCCAATGGCATCTATGAGCCTCTATGGAACCGTAATTTTATTCAGCATGTGGAGATCACTGCTGCAGAAAGCATAGGCGTGGAGGACCGGGGCGGTTATTACGACCATTCAGGCGCATTGCGTGATATGGTGCAGAATCATTTGTTACAGGTGGCATCGCTGGTGGCAATGGAACCACCAACAAAGATTACCCCTGAGGATATACGTTATGAAAAAATGAAAGTCTTCCGCTCACTGCGACCTTTCAGCAAAAATGATCTGATGAAGAACGTTATCCGCGGTCAGTATACTGATGCCACCGTCCGCGGAAAACAATATAACGGTTACAGGGACGAAAACAATGTGGATAAGAAATCACGCACCGAGACCTATGTGGCGATGAAGGTCTTTATCGACAACTGGCGCTGGCAAGGTGTTCCATTCTATATACGTACCGGCAAGAGATTGCCTACCAACGTGACGGAGGTGGTGATTCATTTCAGGCCGTCACCACAAAAACTGTTCAAATCGGCCGATGGCTCCACAAACTCGGATAACCGGCTTATTCTTCGTATTCAACCCGATGAAGGCATCCTGCTGAAGACAGGAATGAAAGTACCCGGAAACGGATATGAAGTAAAATCGGTGAATATGGACTTTCACTATACCGAGCTGAATGATCATTACATCCCGAGTGCTTATGAAAGACTTATTCTCGATTGTATGATTGGTGATAATATGCTTTACATGAGCAGTGAAGCGGCCGAGGAGACATGGAAATTTGTTCAGCCCCTGCTTGACTATTGGGAGAACGACAAGGATGCATCCCTGCACGGTTACCCCTCAGGATCGTGGGGACCGGATATTGCGGACGATCTGATTGAAGGAAAAGAGAACACCTGGCGCTATCCCTGTAAGAACCTGGCAGAAGATGGCATCTACTGTGAATTGTAATGACGTTTTTTCGTTAGTAGGTTTCGAAGTCTGAAAGTTATTAGGTTATTAAGTTATTAAGTTTCAATGATCGCAACCTACTACTGAAATCCTGCAACTTACTGCTTATAGCTTACCGCTGATTCCTGAACACTGACAACTGACAACTGACAACTGATACTGACAACTGATTACTGAACACTGACAACTGAAAATTGAAAATTGATCACTGACAACTAAGAAATAATGAATATTGAAATATTTAACACGCTGAATGACCTGAACAGATCCTTTACCGAATGGCTGAAGGAGATCATGGAAGAAAAGGAGTCTGTGTCGATCGCCCTGTCGGGCGGCTCCACGCCAAAATCACTGTTCGATTATTGGGCCACGCTGCCTGAAGGAGAGATCAACTGGAAGAAAATCAAATTCTTCTGGGGTGATGAACGCTGCGTCCCACCCACAGATGAAGAGAGTAATTACAGGATGACACAAGAACACCTGTTTGATTTCGTTCAGGTGCCACCGGCAAATATCAATCGCATAATGGGGGAGAATGAACCGGAGGAGGAAGCCACTCGCTACGGAGCATTGCTTCAGAACGAATTGCAAGGAAAGAATGGAATACCCACTTTCGATATCATGATGCTCGGGATGGGTGATGATGGCCACACCGCCTCCATTTTCCCATACGAGATGAGTTTATGGGACAGCGCCAGGAACTGCGTGACAGCCACTCATCCTCAGAGCGGACAGAAAAGGATAAGCATGACGGGAAAAGTGATTAACAATTCAAAGAATGTCGTGTTTCTGATAACCGGTAGCAATAAAGCAGAAAAAGTAAAGGAGATTATCAGTGATCCCGATTACGCGGCAAAAAAATATCCGGCTGCACGGGTACAACCGGAGACTGAAAATCTATACTGGTTTATTGATGTGAAGGCGGCGCAAAAGCTGACCGGCGACAGTTGAGATTATACTTATCTCACCTTTTTGATCTTATAATCACAGGATACTTTCCCTTTCTCCATGTTGGTTAGCTTGCTTTTCACCATCCTTTTACGGAGAGGTGATATTTTGTCCACAAACAGGACCCCGTCAAGATGGTCGTATTCATGTTGAATCACACGTGCCATAAATCCTGTATAAGTCTCTTCATGGCGTTGCAGGTTCTCATCGAGATATGCAATACGTATCTCACCTTCGCGGGGCACCTTTTCGTGGATACCGGGGATACTCAGACATCCCTCCTCTATCAGTTCCAGTTCACCGCTGCGTTCAATAATATGCGCATTGATAAAGACTCTTTTAAAATCCCTGAACTCAGGATGCTCCTCACTGGCAACAGGTGATAGATCCACCACAAAGATGCGGTCAGTTAATCCTATCTGAGGAGCAGCCAGCCCCACCCCATCGGCCAGGTACATGGTCTCGAACATGTTATCTATCAACTCTTTCAGCTTAGGATAATTATCCGGATCTATATCCTCAGTTATTTTTCGCAATACGGGATGTCCGTAAATATATATAGGTAAAATCATAATCAGCATTCCGGGTTCAGGAAAACATCAACGATAGCAGTTTGAGATGTTGACACACTGTTCTGAACCAGTTTATTTTATTGTTTCATTCTTTTGCTCTCCATATATCCCTGGAGTATGATGGTTGCACTGATCTCATCCACCAGTGCTTTGTTTTGTCTGCCTTTCTTTTTCACTCCGCCATCGATCATTGTCTGAAGTGCCATCCTTGAGGTGAAACGTTCATCAAAATAATCCACCGGAATATTGGGATAAAGCTTCCTCAATCTGTTCACGAATGGCTCCACGCGTTTCATATTTTCCGAAAGCTCGTTGTTCATCTGCCTGGGCAGCCCTACCACAATACAAGAGACCTCCTCTTTATGCAGATAGTCACTCAGAAATTCAAACAGGCCGGATGTCTCCACCGTGGTCAGTCCATTGGCGATAATTTGTAGCGGATCACTGACAGCAATACCGGTACGCTTTTTTCCATAATCGATTGAGAGAAGTCGTGCCATAAACAGCTAAGGTGTATCGAAAGTTCGTTTGCGTAACTCAAAATCACGTCCCAGATACTTCTCCCGTACAACAGGATTGGAGGCCAGCTCCTCGGCAGTACCCTGAAAGAGAACCTTCCCCTCAAATAGCAGATAGGCACGATCAGTGATACTGAGTGTCTCGTCCACATTATGGTCAGTGATGAGTATTCCAATATTTCTGAATTTCAATTTTGCCACTATTGATTGAATGTCCTGCACGGCTATCGGGTCAATCCCCGCGAATGGTTCATCAAGCATGATGAACTTCGGGTCGATAGCCAGACAGCGTGCAATCTCGGCACGACGGCGTTCACCACCGGAGAGACGGTCACCGGGATTCTTGCGTACTGTTTGAAGTCCAAACTCCTCTATCAGACTCTCCAGCTTCTCTTTTTGTGCCAGGGGGGACATATCGGTAAACTCCAGCACCGACTTGATATTGTCCTCTACTGTCATCTTACGGAAAATGGAAGCTTCCTGCGCAAGATAGCCAATTCCGTTCTGCGCACGTTTAAAGACAGGGAAGCTGGTGATGTTCTGTTTGCCTATAAAGATGTCACCCTCGTTTGGTACAATCAACCCTACAGTCATATAGAAAGTGGTTGTCTTACCTGCTCCGTTCGGGCCAAGCAATCCGACAATCTCACCCTGTTTCACTTTGATGGAGACGTGATTCACCACAGTGCGTTTGCCATACTTCTTCACCAGATTCTCAGTGCGCAATGTAAGCTTTTCAGCCTCCTGCGGAGTCTCTTCCGGCGAAGAAATAAGCTCTTCAGCTTCTGAAGAGAGCATTATTTCATCTAATCGTTCGTCCATATCATAACATATTTCTGCAAAGATACGAAAAAGTTATAAGTTAATTAGCCATTGTGAGAATGTACAGATGAAAGAGAATAGCATGTCCCGCTTCCGTGAAATAACCCAACTCGTGATTCTGCAATATGTTGTACCGCTATGATGGTCAGGTATAAATTACAATCTCAGCTTTTTCCATCTTCCCCTTCACTGGCGGGTGCCTTTTTGATACCCGTACCTCAAGCGATGTAATCTGAGGGTACTCCTGAGTCAATCTATTGAAAATTCGACCGGCCACGTGCTCCAGCAATCGGGATGGAATCTGCATCTCCATATTAACCAGCTCGAACAGTGTAGCGTAGTTGATCGTATCGTTCACATCATCTGATGCGCAGGCAGCAGAGATCTCTGCCTCCAGCTTAACACTCACTTCAAACTCGTTGCCTATCTCCCTTTCATGTGGCATTACACCATGATAGGCGTAAAAAAGCATGTTATGCAGTTCAATTTTTGTATTCATTTGATTATTCATTTTATTTCTTTCTGTCTCCTCTGTTCTTCAGTTTTAAAGCTCAAATATAAGAACTATTTGTTATATTTGTTGTTTAGAAACTACAAACAGAGTATATACACATGGTAAAGAAATTCTCAGTTCAATGCTGATGAATTACGAAATTTACGACGTTGTAGATACTGCCTGTTACAATAAAATTATCGAATGAAAGCAAACGAAATCCCCGACAGAGTCAGTGCCATGAGAAAATTCATGGAAGAGAATAATCTGGATGTATTCATCATCCCAAGTACTGATGCACATCTAAGTGAATACCCTCCTAAATACTGGGAATCAAGAAAATGGATCAGCGGCTTCACCGGCTCTGCCGGAACAGCAGTGGTGACAAAAGAGAAGGCGGGTGTCTGGACCGACTCACGTTACTTCCTTCAGGCAGCTGAGGAACTGAATGAGACGGGATTCGAACTTTTCAGGATGGGACAGGCTGACACACCCGACATGACCTCCTGGATTATCGAACAGGCAGGCAAAGGAGGCAAGGTGGGCATAGACGGATTGGTATATGCTGCATCAGAAGCCAAAACACTGAAAGAGAGGCTCAAAGCAAAAGGAATCGAACTGGAGACCGCCCTCGACCCTTTCACAATGATAAGAAGTGATCGCCCTGAGATTCCTAAAAACAAGGCATTCACTCTTCCTGTGGAGATTACCGGAGAATCAGTTTCGAACAAGATCGAACGTATCTGTGCAGCGTTGAAAAAAATGGAAGCAGAAGGAATACTCCTTGTGACACTCGATGCGGTGGCCTGGACCTTTAACCTCCGGGGCAATGATGTGGAGTATAATCCTGTTGCCGTGGCATACGGATACATATCAGATAAAGAGACGCTCCTTTTCATCGATAATGAGAAACTGACCACTGAGGTTGCCGATGCCTATCAGGCAGAGGGGGTTAAGATTGCGGGTTACGACGAGGTTTTCGAATATGTCTCCAACCTGCCGAAAAAGAGCACTGTTTGTGTAACAGGTAATAAAATAAATTACAAACTACTGCAAACCATCCCTGCCTCATGCAGGATCATCGATATACCCTCACCGGTAGATATGATGAAGAGCGTGAAGAATGTGACCGAACTGAAAGGCTTCCGCAACGCGATGGTCAAAGATGGTGTAGCGCTTGTGAAGTTTTATATGTGGCTTGAGAAGGCTGTTCCCGCAGGTGAAGTGACTGAGGTCACCGTGGAGGAGAAACTGCGACATTACCGTTCTCAACAAGAGCTGTTCGTGGGCGAAAGCTTCGGCACCATTGCAGGCTATGCCGGTAACGGCGCCATCATTCACTATCATGCATCACCGGAGACCTGCCTGCAGGTGAAACCGGAAGGGCTATTGCTTATCGACTCCGGCGGGCAGTACAAAGACGGCACCACCGACATCACCCGCACTGTGGCGGTGGGTAAGCTCACGAAACAGATGAAAAAGGACTACACATATGTGTTGAAAGGTCATATCTCACTGGCGACAGTAGTTTATCCCGAAGGTACACGTGGTGCACAACTCGATATCCTGGCAAGAAAAGCATTGTGGGAGAACAACCTCACCTACTGGCATGGCACAGGTCATGGTATTGGTCACTTTCTGAATGTTCATGAAGGTCCACAAAGTATCCGTCTTGAAGAAAACCCCACACTGCTGAAACCGGGGATGGTCACCTCTAACGAACCGGGTCTCTATCGTTCCAACCAGTATGGTATTCGTATTGAGAACCTGATCGTGACACAGGAACAGAAAAAAACAGAGGAGTTTGGCACATTTTATAATTTCGAGACCATCACTCTTTGTCCCATCGACACCAAACCAATTGTAAGGAAGCTGCTCACCAGAAAAGAGATCAAGTGGATCAACAGATACCACAAGATGGTCTACAGCAAGCTGAAAAATCATTTAAGCAATGAGGAGAAAGCCTGGCTGAAGCGTAAAACAAAACCTCTTTAATGAGGAGAGAGCAACATCTGTCTAGAATGGTGATATGGGAATACACTCTGTAGAGTTATCCTCATCTCATCATTTCTATCAGGAACTGGATTCATTTATCTTAGTTCTCATTTCCAACACCCCAAATTCCACATCCAACATTTAACTATGGCACTGATCAAATCTGTCAGGGGCTTTACCCCTCAAATGGGAGAAAACAATTATCTGGCCGACAACGCCACAATCATTGGTGATGTGATCATCGGTGACGACTGCAGCATCTGGTTCAATGCCGTGCTGCGGGGTGATGTCAACGCCATCCGTATCGGCAACAGAGTCAACATTCAGGATGGCACCGTTATTCACACACTCTATCAGAAATCGGTATCCATCATTGGTGATGATGTCTCTATCGGGCACAACGTGGTGATCCATGGCGCCAGAATTGAAAATGGTGCACTGATAGGGATGGGTGCCGTGGTGCTTGATCATGCCGTGGTGGGCGAAGGGGCTATCATTGCTGCCGGCTCGGTGGTACTGACGGGCACGCAGGTGGAACCGGGCAGCATCTACGCCGGTGTTCCCGCGAAATTCGTAAAAAAGGTCGATCCGGTACAGGCAAAAGGAATGAATCAGAAGATTGCAAATAACTACCTGATGTATGCGGGTTGGTTTAAGGAGGATTTGAAATAATAAAAACACAGGCTCTGTGCAGTTGTCGCTGAGATATGAGCAGCAAGAGTTGTACCCCACAATATTTCAAGACATCTTTTGAGGCTTGTCACAGACTCTCTACCTTTCGTGTGCCATACCTTTCCTGTTGGCAGCAACCATTTTATAGAGCTGATCATTGGGGCGAACCTTCTCTTCTGTTTTGAGTGAGAAATGATCTCCTTTCACTGCTTCAGCAACGGTTTGTGTATCCACACGGATATCATCGGCTGTGACGAAGAGAGCACCGGTAGTGGGACCGGTAATCAGCAGCTCATCTCCTGCTTTCACCGATTGGGTCTCGATGAGGAACTCCGTCACACCCAGGTTACCGAAATGTTTGACCGCCTTGCCCACATACACTTTTCTTTTTGTGGCACCCGATCCGTAGCGGTGCGTCCACTCACCCAGCCGCTGTCCCAGGTAGTAACCATCCCAGAAGCCGCGGTTGAACACTGTGGAAAGACGTTCGTTCCAGCCGTTGATCTTCTCACCGGAGAAGGTGCCATCACAATAGGATTGCACAGCCTCCTTGTAACATGATGTGACAATCCGCACATATTCCGGTCCCCTGGCACGACCCTCTATCTTAAACACCCGCACACCGGCATCCATCATCTTGTTCATGAAATGAATGGTTTTTAAGTCTTTGGGCGACATGATATACTCATTATCGATCTCCAGCTCGATCTCACTGTCCTTATCCCTCACGATATAACCCCTGCGGCAGATCTGGTTGCAGGCACCACGGTTGGCAGAGAGCTCTTTCTCATGCAGACTAAGGTAACACTTCCCTGAGACAGCCATACAGAGCGCACCATGGGCGAACATCTCAATACGGATCAGCTCACCTGAGGGACCTTTGATCTGTTGCTCCACGATATCTTTATATATGGTTGCTACCTGATGAAGGTTCAACTCCCGTGCCAGCACCACCACATCGGCAAACTGTGCATAAAACTTCAGCGATTCACTGTTGGTGATGTTCAACTGTGTGGAGAGATGCACCTCCACGCCCATGCTGCGTGCATAGATCATCACCGCCACATCAGCTGCGATGATCGCAGAGAGTGCGGCCTCTTTAGCCGCATCCACAATCCTGCGCATCAGCACCATATCATCCTCGTAGATGATCGTGTTTACAGTGAGGTAACTTTTTATATTATGCTCGCGACAGATCTGTGCGATTTGATGAAGATCATCAATCGTGAAGTTATTGGAGGATCGTGCACGCATATTCAACCCTTCAATACCGAAGTAGATAGCATCTGCCCCACCCTGTATGGCTGCTGTCAACGATTCGTATGAACCTGCCGGAGCCATTATCTCATATTCCTGAATATTGTTCATTGGTAAGTGCTGATTTGAAAGTACAAA
>JADMKJ010000155.1:1635-2662 GCA_015478855.1 Proteiniphilum sp. | reverse complement strand
AGAGCGGTGAAGGTCGCATGATCCATTGGATCCGACATATATCCTATTTCCAAAATTCCACCTGCTGTATAATTAGCTCTCGCTTTGAATCTCAACCTGTAGTTACCGGAACTTAACGTGCTCACCTGAGGCATGGTAACATATACGTTGCTGGAACTGCTGTCTCCATAAACATACAGGGCATTCGGGCCGCTCATGGCAGTACTTGCCTGTACATAGGCATCGGCATACGCACCGGTACTCACTTTAGACCAGCACGTTGGCAGTGCGGACAGCGCAGTTGAATTAAAATTCTCTGAAAATTCCGTTACGGGAACACATGAAGTAGTAAAGGATGAAGATACTGACCACATGCTGAAATCTCCTGCCCCACAATCTGATCTCACCCAAACATAATAGGTGGTCGCAGGGTTTAATCCTGTCAGGGTAGCCGGAGAAGCCGGAGCCGTTACAGAATTGGTAGCATCGAGCACAGTACTTGCCGTAGGCGCTGTATTCGTGGTGCTGTAATACACCTGATATCCACTGCCCGGAACTACCGTTGGCGGTGTAAAGGAAACTGAGGCTCCTCCGGTAGTCACTCCGGATATGGATACGCCTGTCGGTTCTATACACGTTGGCGATTCCATAATAAGAATATCATCAATGTATAAATTATACTGATTGGCATCCGAATAAATATTGAATCCTAAGTAATACACTCCTGAAGCAGCAGGTGTAAAATCGTGATATACCTGTATTGCCGAATCGATTCCAGTAATGGCAGGGTAATCATGAATCACATTGATTTGTGTAGCAGCATCCTGAGCGGTACCGTAGGTTATTTTCAGCTTTTCGGTATAGGAAGTGCTGTTCTGAGTATACTTAAAGTACACCCGGTAGCTGGTTCCGGCATTAAGATTCACTCCTCCGGTATGGAACCATGCATTCGCAGCATCTGAGCTATTGTATAAATAGGTCAGCACTTTGGTGGTAAAACCGTAAGCATTAGGGGAAGAGGTGGTCCAGTTGTTTCCGGAGCCTACAT
>JADMKJ010000155.1:0-1625 GCA_015478855.1 Proteiniphilum sp. | reverse complement strand
TATCGGCATACCCGGTGTCGTCGCATTTTCAAAGTCGATAGCATACGGCAGTGAAAACACTGTACACGGAGTGAACACGATATAGGGTATCGACCATGGGCTTTTATCTGATGCCGAACATACGGAACGCACCCACACATAATATTGAGTACCAGATGAAAGGCCGTTGATGGCTGCAGATAATGATGTGGAAGTCGCCGAATTGGTAGCATCCAGTACCGTAGTGGCTGTTGGTGCGGTATTGGACGTGCTGTAATACACTTCGTATCCATTGGCAGGTGCGGTAGCAGGTGACACCCAGTTTACAGTTACACTGCTGGTGGTGTGGCCTGTAAAAGTAACTCCGGTTGGAGGGAAACAGGTTGGTGTCGCCTCCCATATTACATCATCCCAATAATAGGATTTACCGTCTGAAGGATTTTTCACTGCCAGTCTCGAGTTTGCAGGAATCCAGTTCGGGATTACGACAGAATAATAACTGCTGTTGTATGATGTATTGGTAATATCCAGTGTCTGGAGGTTGACGAAAGTATTGGCATCTGTGGGATCCGTTACGAATCCGACTTCCAAAGCTCCCGGCCCTGTGCTCACTCTTGCTTTAAATCTAAGCCAGTGTGTTCCCGCCGCTACGTTGCTGAATTCAGGAAGAACCACAATGACAGGATTCTGTGCGGTAGACGCATACTGATAAATATTTCTGAGGCCTGACGCAGGGGTGGTACTGGTAATGGTCTGGCTTCCGGCATCCGTCGCAGGTACTATTCTTTCCCAACAAATAGGCACGATAGAACCCGTAGGATAAGCATCAAAATTCTCGGTCATCGCCGCTAGCGGTGCACATACTGTGGTAAAACTAACAGGCCCTACCCAGGCACTTTTAACCGTAGCGGAGCACGCTGATCTTACCCACGCAAAATAAACGGAGGAAGGAGACAACCCTGTAAGATCGGCTGAAGGAGTCATTGAAGTGGCGGAATTGGTGGCGTCCAATACCGTAGTAGGGGTAGGCGGCGTATTGGAAGTGCTGTAATACACTTCATATCCGTTGGCAGGCGCTGTAGAAGCTGCAGTCCAGGAGAGGGATACCGTAGTAAGCCCTGGAGTACCGGCTACTGGCGAAGAAGGCACCCAACAAGCTGGTGCTGTTACCACCAGTGTGTAATCATGTACCTCTCCCCATCCGTCTGTATTACACGGAACAGGTTGCGAGGAGTAGCGGTTTCCTACCCTCATGCGGTAGGTTCCGGGCGTTGCTGTTCCAGGAATGCTGATGGTACCGGTCGTGGTATTGACTCCGCCTACCGAGGCAGAAGATCCCATAGCAATCAATTCAGGAGCTGCATCCGTAAAGGACTGGCTATTATCAAAATCTGCCCAGATCCTAACGTATTGGGTGCTGAAATTATGGGTTACCGTAAAGCTATACGGTGTCCCGATTTCCAGCGTAATGGTTTGCGAAGTATAATCGCCATACGCTCCCGTGGAGCAACCGGTATTCATGTGGCTGAATCCGGCCGAGGGAATACTGAAATTGTTAATTTCATCTCCACCTGCACATCCATCGTCAAACGTCGGCGTACAATACTGTGCATTGACCTGCCCAATGAACAGGAGCAATGCGGTTA
>JADMKJ010000154.1:693-2662 GCA_015478855.1 Proteiniphilum sp. | reverse complement strand
CGGTAAACGGAAATGGCCTTCCGGTATCCGGTGCCACCTATGGTGCAGGGGCGCTTTGGGCTACAGCCACCACTGATGCGGATGGCCAAAAATCCATAGTATACGTGGATAAACAGGGCCACGTGGTCCTAAAAAAGCAACAGATCTGGCCCACCCCATCGGAAGACCACCAGGGCTGGTTCTGCACTTATTATGTTTACGATAACTTTGGAGACCTCAGAGTGGTTATCCCACCGTTGGCCGTGGAGAAGCTCGTGACCAACGGCTGGTCCTTCAGTACAAATACCGTGATGGCGGAGGGTCTGTACTTTATGTACAAATATGACGGCAGAAGGCGGATGGTAGAAAAACGTGTTCCTGGAAAAGACTGGGAATTCCTTGTGTACGACAAGAAAGACCGTCTGGTGGCGACGCAGGACGGTAATCTGGAAGAGGCAGGTAAATGGCTGTACACCAAATATGACGCGCTGGACCGCCCCATAATGACAGGAATTACGAAAAACACTGGTAAGCGTGGCGAAGTACAGGCAGAAGTGGACAATATGGGAAACAACGATGCAACGGTCAACGCTAACACTTCCAGAATCAGAACAGGCACCACTATCAGTTCCAATAAATACGACGGATTTGATGAATATGTGGCCGTTAGCAGTGTTACCTTGCATCCGGGGTTTTCCTTTAAAGCCAGCGGAAACAAGAGCTTTACTGCCAGGATCGGCCAAACCCCTGTTGCCGCTACGGGGGCTTTTCCCGCCGACGAGGGGGAGATCCTGACGGTCATGTATTATGACAACTATGGTAATGTGAAAGCGGGTAGTCATTCCCCACCCGTCGGCTATGGCAGTGCCAGCAAAAGGACGGCCGGCCTGTTGACTGGCAAAAGGGTGAAAAACCTGGTAAGCGGGGTGTTCTATAATTCGGCTTATTTTTATGATGAGAAAGGCCAAGTGATACAGACCCTGTCCGATCACCAACTCGGAGGTACAGTAAGGGCCTCAACAAAGTACAACTTTGAGGGGAAGCCCGTTGAAACGCTTTCCCAGTTCACCTATCCGAACCAACCTGATATTAAAAGGACTTTTTCCTACAATCTGGCGGGGCATCTAGAGCGTGTAATCCATGCCATCGGAGGGGTTGACAATACGTTGGCGACTTACAGTTATAACGAACTGGGCGAACAGACCGGTAAATCACACCCGGAAGCTGAGGCAACCCTGAGTTTTGGTTATAATATCCGTGGCTGGCTTAAGAAGATCAATGAGACGGGCGGCGGCGATCCGCTGTTCGGTATGGAACTGTACTACCAGTCGGACGCCTCCAACAACCGGTTCAACGGAAACATCTCCCGCCAGGTCTGGAAAGGGAGGGACAATGTGGCCAGGAGATATGATTATACCTATGATCTGGCCAACAGACTCAAGTGGGCGAATTTTACCCCGGGATCTTCTGAAACCCACAACTATACAGTAGGTGAGATATTTTATGACGGGAATGGAAACATCCTGGCTATGCACCGGCGTAATCAGCGCACCCCCTCTTCCTATGGCTATGTGGACTTTCTGGAGTATGAATACAAGAACGGTTACAGCAACACGCTAATACAGGTAAGTGACGAGTTTTTATCCACAACCTATACGGCGGATGACTTTATAGAAAGAAGTACCACAGCTTACGGATATGACAGGAACGGAAACCAGACCAGCAATCTTGACAAGCAGATTGATTCCATTGCCTACAACCATATAAACCTTCCTGAGGAGGTGACCTTTACAGGCTCAGTAGGGAAAATCTTATACGATTATGACGCTGAGGGCAATAAGCTGAAACAGCGAGTATATACGGGCAGCACCTTGAGCAGCACCACGGACTATATCGGGGAGTTTGTCTTCAGGAATGGGCAGCTTGATTATCTGATCCATGAAGAAGGGAGGGTAAGTTTTGAGTCGGGGGACCACCAATACGAATATTA
>JADMKJ010000154.1:0-683 GCA_015478855.1 Proteiniphilum sp. | reverse complement strand
TCGAATATTATATCAAGGACCACCTTGGAAATGTGCGCCAGGTGGTGCGGGCTCCGGAGGGGGATGATTTTATGGCCACGATGGAGATGTCCGTTGCAGACGAAGAGGAGGTACAGTTTGAACAACTCCCTCAGAGTCGGCAAGGAGGTGCCGAGCACAACGTGACTCCAGGAGGAGACAGGGTGGCCTGGTTGAACGCTGCGCGGGGGAGAGTTCTCGGGCCTACCAGGACACAAGAGGTACAGCAAGGAGATAGCATCAAGTTATCTGTGCACGGCAAATATAAAGACGTGCAAAAAGGAAAAGCTAACATAGGGTCATTTATATCGAGTGGTGCGAAGCAAAGCCTTATGACGGATCTGTTAGAATTCGGTAGCGTTACGGCCAGGTCGGCGGAGCCCAACGCCATCACCGTCTTCAATATTATCGACCTACTGGCAAAAAACCTGCAACAGAAAGATGCACCTGAAGCTTATATGATGTACGCCCTGTACGACAGCGATAGTGTGATGTACAAAACCGGGAAACAGGTATTGACAAAAAATGCCGCCAACAGACACGAAGTATTGGAAGAGGATCTGTATATTAGCGAAGACGGCTATATGGAAGCCTTTCTGGTCAATGAGACACAGGAAGATGTATGGTTCGATGACTTCAGCATCCAGAGCACCTCTTCCTTTATT
>JADMKJ010000153.1:1488-2719 GCA_015478855.1 Proteiniphilum sp. | reverse complement strand
GGAGTGATCAGCTGGTTGAATGCTGCCGCTTCATTTTTGGGGACGGTTTGTTCTTCATCAATCTCTATCTCGGTGTTGAGGTAGCTGATGGTTGTCTCTTTCCTGTTCTCCACCGTCACCTGCTTATCGTCGGAGAGGATGAGCCGTATGTCTTCGGAGTCAGCGCGTTCGGTATCGCTGTTGGTCTGTTGTGCGACGTATCTGATGTTGGGAGCCTGGGTACGGTTCATATCCCACATCCGGTTGATGCCGAAAAAGATGGCGATGCAGGCAGCCGCTGAGAGCGACCAGTAGAGAATCCGCCTGTGATGATTGGGCGTGGGAGTGATCACCTTCTTCAGTGCAGCCCGTGGGTCGAAAGCAAGTTGCTGCGACATTGACCAGATGTCATAATAAACGAGAAACATCCTCTCATGCTCCTTCGATTCCTGCAACCAGGACAATAGTTCCTGCTTTTCAGTGGAAGTGGCTTTGCGCTCAAGATAACGAATGATTATTTTCTCAATCGATGACTCCATATATGTAATACGATTAAATGGGCGACAACCCTACCAGAAAAAGAGGTTATTTATCAAAAAGAGTAAAATGGTTACCGAGATCTCCATTTTTTCCTGCAGGTGATCGCGTATGAGAGCGATTGCTTTGGTCATATGTTTCTCGATGGCCTTGACGCTGACACCCAGCGATGAAGCGATCTCCTTGTTGCTCATGCTATGCACCCTGCTCATGAGGAACACTCTTTTTGTCTTCATGGGAAGGGTGGTGATCACCGATTGAATCTCGCCCAACAGTACACGGTAATCATGTTCCTCGGTCCTGTTTATCACCAGGCTGTCCACGTGCGCATCAAGCTCCGACCTGTTGAGGTAATCATCGAGACGGTCATGGTTGTTGCCCGCATTACGCAGGTAATCTATTGCCCTGTTGCGCGTGCAGGTATAGAGGTAAGAGCGCAGAGATCCTCCCTCTTTCTCTTGCCGAAGGATGGTATCCGACTCGAGAAAGTGGCAAAACAGCTCCTGGACAATATCTTCCGAAGCTTCCCTGGAAGAAACATAGCGATTGGCAAAGACGCAGAGCTCGCTATAATATTTCTGGAAAATCAGGTTAAAATCGTTATTACGTTTGTCCATACTTAATGATACGATTGATAAGCAGGCAACCCTACTAAAAAAATGGTTTTTTCATTAAAAAAAACTTAATTTGCATACAACATCACTTGTAGCTTATA
>JADMKJ010000153.1:0-1388 GCA_015478855.1 Proteiniphilum sp. | reverse complement strand
TAGCTTATAGCTTAAAGCTTATTTCTATATCTCTTGCAGTTGCTCTTTCAAAGCTTACACCTAAAAACACTTACAACTTACTACTTACTATTTACAGCTTATTCCGGCTAATCGCTTTCTGCTTATCGCTTTACTAAAAAACTTCCACAATTCATCCCCCGTCTCCATGTCATCCCAGAACCAGGAATGACCACCACCGATCACCTCGTACAGCCACACTTCGCTGTTATTCAATCCACCTGAAAAACGGTGTTTGACAATCTTGCGGTGATTGGGTGCTTTCCCGATGATCGTATCGGTTTGCATGACCGTGCAACGGTTTTTTGCTGCCCAGAAGTGTACCGCGAGGGGCACAGGCATATATTCACCCCAGCCACCCTTGTTATCCGGGTCGCCCTGCCATGCAGAAGTCCTGTCTTCGGTGCCATGGATTTCGAAGAGGGAAACGGGGTGTGTAGCGTTGTCACTCTTGTAGAGCCACTCCATCATCAACCCTGACACCGGCGCCACGGCGGCAAAGAGCCCCGGCCGTTGGGCAGCCACCTGATAACACATCTCACCACCGTTCGACATACCCACGCAAAAGACATCCTGCTTGCTGAAGCCGTGCTTCTGCTGCAGTTGATGCACCAACTGTGTCAGGAACTCCACATCATCGACCGTCATGTCATGTTGAAATGGATAGCCTACGTTCCAGCACGCCTTACCCCTGCTGTCTTTCTCCCCCTGCGGATAACAGGCCGCGAAGAGGTGACGGTCAGCCGTCTCGTTCATATTCCCGGGATTGGGGTTACCGTAACCATGCAGCACGATGACCAGCGGACCGTTCTCCGGCATGTTCTCCGGTATGTGCAAGCGATAAGTGCGCTCAATGCCTTCGCTTTGCATGGTGTATTCAGGCGTATTGTCGGCATGTGAAGTGCCAACGGCAGCGGTAAGAAGCAGGAGCAGCATCAGTAAGCCCCTGGCAGTGAGATATTGGCTAAAACAGTGCATAATAGATTCCATTTGTCATTTCTGAATGTCTGTAGCGAATAAGAATACAGTGGAGAACCCTATCCATCGGAATAGCTGATAGATAACTGATAACTGATAGCTGATAGATAGCTGAAAGATATCTGATAGCTGGTAGCTGGTAGCTGGTCGCTTAACTTATAGGATACTTCCCCGTTGAAGCGATGGAGCGGTAAAAGTTGCCCTTCTTTTGAGAATTCAAAGATAATAAGAAAAAACTAGAATTTATACCGGCCACTTATTAAAGATCTTTAAATAATATAATAGCTCTGGACTGCCCGGTAAAATTCTTCACAGAACAAAAAACGCCCGGATCTCTCCGGACGTCTTAATGTTTAAATGTGTTTGTTTGTACGTTTGTACGTTTGTAGGTT
>JADMKJ010000152.1 GCA_015478855.1 Proteiniphilum sp. | reverse complement strand
CCGATGACCTTTTGACTGCCAGTCAAACGCTCTAGCCAGCTGAGCTAATCCCCCTCATTTTTTTGTGGTGCAAAGATAGAGATTTTGTTTATATTTGCAATCGAAACAGCAGAAAAAAATAAAAATCAGGAATTATGATTGTTTTCAACACCACATTCCATGTGGAAGAGACGCTCCATGAAGATTTTATTGAGTATATGTTACAGCATTTCATCCCTATGTCTATCAGAAGCGGGCTGCTCAGATCCCCCCGCCTGGCACGTGTATACGGGAAGGAGGGTGAGGAAGGTTACTCTTACGCGATGGAGTTCACCGCTGCCGATCTGGAAACGCTGGAACGGTGGAACACTGAAGAGAGTAAGGATGTGTATACTCCCTTACTTGCAAAATTTAAAGAGAAGCTCGCGGGTTTCTCTACAATAATGCAAACGGTTGAATATTAGCGTTAAGCCCAATGAGCATCATGCAGCCTTGCTTGCATGATGCCCTGGCGAGTTATTTAAATGTACTGAATACTGACAAATGCAGAAAGAACGAATCATCATGGGGATCGACCCGGGTACACAGGTGATGGGTTACGGTATCATACGGGTAATCGATAACAAACCTTCCATGCTGGCAATGGGGGTGATGAACCTGGGTAAGTATGGTGATCATTACATGAAGCTGGCAAAGATCCACGCACGCATTATCGGCCTGATAGATGAGTTTCTGCCCGATGAGCTTGCCATTGAGGCACCATTCTACGGAAAGAACGTGCAAAGTATGCTCAAGCTGGGACGTGCTCAGGGTGTAGCTATCGCTGCAGCAATCTCCAGGGATATCCCTATCGCCGAATATGCACCGTTGAAGATCAAGATGTCCATCACGGGTAACGGCAGGGCTGCCAAAGAACAAGTGGCCTATATGCTGCAGAAGATCCTGCATATTTCTGATGAAGATATGCTGCCTCAGCTGGATGCCTCAGACGGACTGGCAGCGGCATTGTGTCATTTTTACCAATCGAATGTCACTACCGGAGAGAAGAAATACAAAAACTGGAAAGATTTCGCAACCCATAATCAGGATAAAGTGAGGAAATAATGGATATTTTTTTACTTTTTGACGTTTTTCATGCATATTTTTTTATCTTTGCCTTATGAAACGAGCATTCAAAATGTTTTTAATCAGGTAGATGATTTTTTGAACGTTCCGAAAAAGAAAAAATAACTGTATGAATCAACTTGTTTCCCATATTGAATTTTTACTTCACGAGCATAACTGCGTGATCATCCCCGATTTCGGCGGTTTCGTGGTGAACACCATCACTTCACGAAGAGATGGGATCGCTACCTTCCACGCACCAGTGTCTGAACTGGTGTTCAATCGTGATCTGACCCACAACGATGGATTGCTGGCTCAATCTTACATGAAGAGCTACAGGCTCACCTTTGAGGCTGCAATGCAGAAGATTGAACACTCGGTGCAGGAATTGAAACAGCAGTTGAGAGAACAGAACCACGTGGAGCTTGGTAAACTGGGTTCGTTCACGATGAACGACAGCAGAAGGTTTATCTACACACCTGCAGTGTTTGTGCAGCCTGCCTTTTTCGGTCTGAACAAAGCGTCACTGAAACCTCTTATTCAGCTGCACACACCTGTTGTTCCATCAAAACAGGGAAACAGACAGAAACGGTTACGTACCATCGGTATCAGTGCTGCGGCAGTGGCTGCCATCGCACTATTGATGTTTATTCTTCCTGTGAGTGACACAACTTTAGGCCGCCAGTCGGCACAAATAATATCGGAGAGTGGCTTCTTCCGCTCAAAACCGGCACAACCAGATCATCTTACTGCTGCTGCAACAGATAAAACATATGAATCGCTTTCAGGTGAAGAGGTTGCTGTTACGTCAGAAGTAACGCTCGCTTCGTCTGCTAAAGCATCTACGCAGGTGATTGACAATAACATTCCTCAATACTACATAGTAATGGGAGTGTATGAACGGAGTGATGTGGCTGAACAGATTACTGTACAGCTTATTAATGAGGGCTTCTCACAAACAGAATGGCTGAAACGCCCTGGCCGTATTGATGTGTATTCAGCTTCATTCAGCGACAGAACGGAGGCTGAGACCTATTTGAGAGAGATACACAAAGCGCATCCGACACACAGAGATGCCTGGATTTTAAAACGATAGATGATTATGTCTTTGAAAAGCAGAATTGTAACAGGGTTTTTACTCTATTGGGTATACCAGCTGTACAGGGTAAGAAGGAAATTGGTACCTCCTGTAGATAAATTTCGTTTTCCGGACTTTAAGTAAAAAACAATCCCCGAATTGATCACAGTTCGGGGATATTTTTTTTCTGTTTTACCAATTCTCTCTTACCTTTGCACGATGCAAATAAATATTGAACGATGATCGAGAAAAATTACGAAGCGAAACTGATAGGGTTACCCTTTCCTAAAGCCGATCCATACGGTTCTCTGTCCATGCCGGTATATCATACTCTTGCTTACGAGTTTGCTACGGCAGAAGAGATGGAGGCTGCCTTTTGCGGCCGTACAATTGAACATACCTATTCACGTGTCACCAATCCCACGGTACAGCATTACGAAGAGCGAGTGAAAGCGGTGACCGGTGCATATGGTGTGACAGCGCTCAGCTCCGGTATGGCGGCTATCAGCAACACCTTCTTCTCGTTGGCATGGAGCGGGAGTAATATCGTCACTTCGCGTCATCTGTTCGGTAATACCTACTCTTTTTTCGTGAACACATTGAGCGCGTTTGGGGTAGAGGTCCGTTTTTGTGATTTAACTGATCCTGCCGATGTGGCGGCGCATCTCGATGCCAACAGCTGCGCACTGTTCGTAGAGGTGATCACCAACCCGCAGATGGAGGTGGCCGATCTGAGGATGCTAAGTAGTATGGTCCATGAGAGAAATATCCCCCTGGTTGCAGATACGACGATTGTACCCTTCACTACTTTCCGTGCAGGCGACTTTGATGTCGATATTGAGGTGGTGTCCAGCACCAAGTATATCTCGGGAGGAGCCACCAGCCTGGGAGGGCTGATCATCGATTACGGGAAATTCGACTGGAAGCATTCTCCGAGATTGGGGTCAGTGGCCGGAGAATCAGCTTCTGCCTTTCATTACAAGCTGCGCCGGGAGATCCACCGCAACCTGGGGGCCTACATGACACCAGAGGTGGCCTATATGCAGTCACTGGGACTGGAAACATTGCAGGTACGGTTTGAGAGACAGGCAGCCACTTGTAAGAAGCTGGGCGAGAGGCTGCAATCATTGCCAGGTATAGAATCTGTATGCTATACAGGATTGAGGGATAATCCTTGTTATGAGGTGAGCCAACAACAGTTCGGTGATTACCCCGGTGCCATGCTGACATTCGACCTGGCATCGAAGGAGCGGTGCTATGGCTTCCTGAACAAACTGAAGTTGATACGCCGGGCCACCAACCTCTTCGATAACCGGTCGCTGATCATCCATCCGGCAAGCACCATCTATGGCAGTTTCACCCATACACAACGGATGGCGATGGATGTGAAGGAGACCACGATTCGCCTGTCGGTAGGACTGGAGAGTGTGGATGCGATTTTTGAAGATATACGCCAGGCTTTGAAGTTATAAGCTATAAGCTGTCAGCTATCAGCTTTTTTAGCTGGGGTTGGTGTCGCTTTCAGCAGTTTGGTTCAAGCAATCAGTAGTCAGCAATCAGCAATCAGTAGTCAGCAATCAGCAATCAGTAATTAGTCGTCTGTTCTCAGCAGAGAGCAGTGAGTCAACCTGGATATTGAAATCTTCGATGAACTCCTGATAATAAAGCCCGGTAGCGGGACCGTTGAAGCCGGTATGGATCTTGCGTATTTTCCCCTGCCTGTCGATGAAGATCGTGGTGGGGTAACTGGAGAAGTTATCCAGCTCTGACAACGCACCGGCAATGCTCTCTTTGCCCACCTCCCCACCGAAGAGAATCGGATAGCCTGTGTTAGTGCAAGAAATGCCATCTCATCCAGACAGTTGGGGCACCAGCTTCCGAGGATAGAGACGATCACCATCTTGTCGCGGAAGCGTTCATCGCCCAGTGATACAATACCGGTGGGGCTCTCTATTGTTTGTCCACTGTGTCAGACATACAATAGAAGCTGATCATTGTGCGGGCAACGTCAAACCATCATCATATGCATATAGAAGACAGGATGTAAAATGGTAAATATTGTGGTAAATAGCTTACAGAGGATACTCATCGAATGCATAAAGCACGGTGGAGAGATAGCGCTCCCCGGTATCGGGAAGTACCACCACTATGTTCTTGCCTGCATTCTCTTCTTTCAGTGATAATTGAAGGGCGGCATAAACAGCAGCACCCGATGAGATACCTGCCAACAACCCTTCAGTTGCTGCCAGCTTGCGGCTGGTACGTATGGCGTCGTCATTGGTGACGGTGACTACCTGGTCAATGACCGAAGCATGGTAGGTGACAGGGATGAACCCGGCGCCTATTCCCTGAATCTTGTGTGGGCCCGGGTTACCACCGGTGAGCACGGGTGAGTCGGCTGGCTCTACGGCAATCACCCTGATGGCGGGGTTCAGCTCTTTCAGTCTTTTCCCCGCACCACTGGCGGTGCCTCCGGTGCCGATACCACTTACAAGGATATCTATTTTGCCGTCTGTATCACGCCAGATCTCCTCACCGGTAGTACGGTAATGTATTGCCGGGTTGGCCTGATTCTCGAACTGCTGCAGGATCACCGCATCGGACAGCTGTGTTTTCAGACCCTTTGCCTTTGCGATGGCACCCTTCATCCCTTCGGCACCGGGTGTCAGCACCAGCTCGGCACCGAGTGCCTTCAGCAGGTTTCTTCTTTCAAGACTCATCGTCTCAGGCATCGTAAGAATTAGCCTGTATTTCTTGATGGCGGCTACAAACGCAAGACCGATACCGGTGTTACCACTCGTGGGTTCAATGATGATCGATCCCGGTTTCAGTTGACCGCTCTTCTCGGCATCTTCCACCATCGCCAGGGCAATGCGGTCTTTCACACTTCCCTGCGGGTTAAAGCTCTCCAGCTTCGCGATAAGACTGGCCTTGGCTCCCTCTTCCTTTCCGTATTGATTGAGTCTCAGTAAGGGGGTGTTGCCAACCAGGTCTGTCAGTTTCTCTGCAATTTTTGTCATAACTTTAACATTTAATTTTTTAACAAAGATAGATGATACCTGCAGCAGGTGAAATAGCACATTCATGGTATTTTTAAAGAAAAGAGGAGAGAAATCATTATATTTGTCTCCGGCTAGAAAAATAAAAAGATGTTGAGGAATTATATATTAGCAGACAATCAGTTTATTACACGTGCAGGAGTGATCTCATTGCTGAAGACGATGGATAATGATGCAGGGATAACTGTGGTCGCTTCATATCTGCAACTACTGGAATCATTACGTATTTATCCACTGTCGGTGGTGGTTGTTGACTACAGTTTGTTCGATTTTATATCGATGAACCATCTCCTCAATATTAAAAGTGGTGCAGGAGAATCGTCGTGGTTGCTTTTCAGTGATGAGCCTGAAGAGCATTTCCTACGGCAGCTTCTTCTTGCAGATCCGGCTATAAGTGTCGTTTTAAAACATAGTACCCAGACACAGATTAAAGAGGCGCTAAAGTGTGTCGCTGCCGGTGAGGTCTACTGGTGTGATTTCGCCCAATCGGTGATGAGAACAGATGTGCCGTCGGCAAGGATCGCAGATCCGCTTACGCCATCAGAGAAGAATATCCTTCGTGAGATCGCACTGGGAAAAACGACGAAGGAGATTGCAGCAGAGAAGTTCCTTAGTTTCCACACCATCAACGCACACCGACGCAATATCTACCGCAAACTAAAGGTAAACAGTGTGAATGAGGTGACAAGATATGCACTGCAGGCCGGCTTGATCGACCTGATGGAGTACTATATCTGAACCTTGACTCATCAGTACCGCTGTTGCTGCGTTGTTATTCTCTCCAGGGTATGGTTCTGCCTGTCTGTGCAGATATTTTGGCTGCTTCAAGTATCTTCACCACCCTTATGTTGTTCTCGAGTGAAGAAAGATCATAAGGTTGCACTTTTATGTCACCACGTATAATGTTGGCAAAGTAAGTGAATGCGTCGTTACGGTCTGCCGGCAGCGCAGGAGCAGTCAGCTCTTCCACTCTTTTACCCTTTTGTTGTATTCTCATATCGGAGGCGTTGATGCAGTTCACATAACCCGATACGCCGTAGAGTTGCATATCTTTCCTGCTGTAGGGCCAATTCCATGATGCCTGTATCACCACCTGTGCTTTCTTAAACTGAACAATGATGGAAGCTTCGTCATCAACCTGTGGGTACACCTGCGGCTTGTTGGTGTGTGTGACAGCAGTCACGTAGAGAGGTGTTTCACCTTTCATCAGCCATGTGGATATATTTGCACCATAACATCCAAAATCATTCAGTGCGCCTGCACCATTTCGCACAGGATCGGTCAGCCATGAGAGAAATTCCGTGCTGCAACCTATTTCCACAGGTCCCTGATGACCCGTATTGAACACTATTTTTCGTATTTCACCGATCGCTTCTTCATGATTGGCTATTTCATACGCTTTGGCATTGCTGCCATACCATGTTGTTTCATAATTGGTGAGGAGGTGAATATTGTATTTACCGGCCAGGGAATCCATTCTCATGACATGCTCACTGCTTACGGCCAGCGGTTTCTCAACCATCACATGAATACCCCGCGGTGCGCACGCTTCCACCACCTCCAGGTGACCGAAGATATCGTTGTATGCCATCACCGCCTCCGGGTTGGTCTGACGGAGCATCTCACCGATGGTGGGATAGACCAGCTTCCTGTCGAACCCATATTGCCTGGCATACCTTCCCACCAGGGCTGTGTCGGGCTCCGCAATACCTACGATCACTATATCACCTTTCTCTTTACGCCCCAACAGTCCGTGGATATGATCATGTGTCAGTCCCACAACACCTATACGCAGAGGTTCCTGTTGTGCCCGAACAGTGAATGCAATGGTAAATGAGGTTACTATAAGAAAAATGATGCTATTTATATGTTTCATCTGTTTATCGCTGAATAATTTTGGTTCAATATTTTTTCACGATGCCACTTTGCAAATTCATTGTCTGTCAATCATCTCTTTTTACATCCTATCCAGGAGTAATTAGTACTTTTAACTGTGACGTTATTTTCATCAAACCTTATTCACTGGTGATTGATATACCTCACAAAAGCGATGCTTTTACCGTCGGGTGACCAACTGTGCACATTCAGACTGCCTTGTCCACCATAGAAAACAGGTGTGAGATCGCGTGTCTCCATTGTCTCCACATTCAGCAGGCGTATTCTTACATCTTTACCGAAAGGGTGACCGCCTTGCTGATCTTCTATATAGGAGATGAAGACAACCTGCTTATTGTCGGGTCCGGGATGAGGGAACCAGTTGTCGTAATCATCGAACGTAAGCTGTGACTGTTCGCTTCCATCGGGACGCATCCGATAGATATGCATCCGGCCTGTTCTGTGGCTGTTGAAGTAGATCCATTCTCCATCGTAACTGTACTCCGGTCCGTCATCCAGACCGGCAGCATCAGTAAGACGTATCTCTTCATCGGTGATCACGTCAGTTTTATACACATCCCAGGCACCGTCTCGCATCGCACAATAGACAATCCACCGGTTGTCGGGACTGATACCGTGCCAGTAACTGGGGTAATTGGCAGTTATCAGTCGCGGTACACCGCCCGAAGCCGGGAGAATAAAGATGCGTGAATTACCACCGGGTGAGGATACACGCTGGTCGTTATGACTAACTATCAGCCACCTGCCATCGAAAGAGAGCCCGTGATCGTTATTGCAGTTATCTGCAAAGCCGGTGTCTATCATCCCCGTTTTCCTGCCTTTCACCGATACTTTTTCCAACCTGCCATTGGCGTTGATGATAAGGTGCCTGCCGTCGCGGGACCAGTTGGGAGCCTCGAAATGGCGTTTTTCACGCAGTATCACCTTCTCTTTTCCTGTTTTCACATTGAGTAAAACAAGCTCACTTACGATGTCCGGAGGAGCTTGAGCAAACCCAGCAAAAGAGACAACCAGGCAAGTTAGTAACAGTTGTAGCGTTTTCTTCATATCTTTCTTACATTTTTTCCACAATCTTCCATATCGCCTCCACCCATATCTCATTATCGTTCAATGAAGGAATGAATGTGAATTTCTCTCCACCTGCTTCCATAAAGAGTCTGCGTGCTTCAATATCTATATCATACAGTGTCTCCATGTTGTCAATCGGAAAACCGGGAGCAATCACAGCTATTTTTTTCCATCCCAGCTTTGGTAAATCACCGATATCGGTGTTCAGAAAGGGTTTTAACCATTTGTTGCTCCTTTGTGAAGAGTATAAGATCAGTGTATCATGCAAATCGAGATTCAGCTTTTTGCACAAAAGATGATTGGTCTCTTTCAGCTGATAGACATAATCGAACTCTTTACCCTTCTTCCATGCTTTCTCCACCTGCTTTACGGGCAGGCTGTGATAGGAGAATACCAGCCTGTTGATATCTTCCAGATAAGGTTTGGCCTGTTCTGCCAGGGAGTGAATGAAGGCCGGGTGATTATAGTAAGGTTCTACAAATTTTAGCCTGAAGGAGTGGGGGTGTCTGTAAAAAACACGTCCGATCTCTTCGGCGATGGTCTCGGTGGTTGATTGAGCGTAGTGTGGGTACATTGGGAAGATAATCACCTCATGGAGTAGGGGGCATCTTCTTTCCAGCTCTCTGAAGGCTATCTCAATACCCGGTTCACCATACCGCATGGCAATCTCGACAGGTATTCCTTTTTTTATCTCCAGTGCTTCAGCAAGTCTGCGCATATGATACAGCAACGGTGATATTTCCGGCACCTCTCTGCGCCAGATCAACCTGTATTTCTCTTTCGATTTAGAGACAGAGAGAGGAGCGATAATATTCCTTGCAAGAAAGACGGACAACCATTCGGGATAGTCAGTCAGATGAGGATCTGAAAGCATATCACCGATGAATTTTTTTACATCATGTTTGTCAGTGCTTGCAGGGGTCCCAATATTCAGTAATAAAATGCCTCTCATATTCAGTAGTCAGATGTCAATTATGGGCTCTCAGCCGTCAGCCGTCAATTATTATCTTTCAGCGGTCAGCGATCAATTTTTAACTCTTAATTTTGAATTCCTAATTGTTAATTTTTAATTCTTAATTTATGCTCCTACGTATGTCTCCAGTAATTTGGAGGATTCGTCGGGGATGATTGTAACTGATTTAGTGTCGGCCGGTATCAGTATCGACTCACCCTGATTGATCGTTTCACTGTTTCCTCTATCATCTCTGATGGTACAATGGCCAGCCAGACAGATATATATCACAAACGAATCAAGACCGACATAGTTGCGTGTCATCGAAATATCCATTTCCAGCAGATGAGTTGTGAAATAGGGAGACTCAACCAACTTAACGGGTTGGTTCACTATTTGCTCGTATTCAGTTTTGTATGAATCATATACCTTGAAGTCAATTGCGTCTTTCGCCAGCTCCGTATGCAATTCCCGGGTTTTTCCTGTGGCATCGGTGCGGTTGTAGTCGTAGATACGGTAGGTGATATCTGATGTCTGTTGAATTTCTGCAATGAAGCATCCTGCGCCAATGGCATGAACGCGCCCGGCAGGCAGGAAGAAGACATCTCCCGGTTTCACTTCCTGTTTTTTAAGTGTGTCGGTGAATGTATTGTTGTTCACTGTTTCAATGTATTCATCGGGGGTGATGCTTTTTTCAAAGCCGGAATAGAGGTAAGCATCCGGAGCTGCATGTACCACATACCACATTTCAGTCTTCCCGAATGAGTGATGTCTTGCTTTCGCCAGTGTGTCATCAGGATGAACCTGTATGGAGAGATCATCGCGTGCATCGATAAATTTAATCAGCAACGGAAAGGTGTCACCAAAACGCTGATAGACATTTTTCCCAACAAGTTTTTCTTTTGTCAGTGACATCAGTTCGTCGAGTGAAGTGCCTGCCAGCCTGCCGTTGGCGACGACAGAGACATTGTTATGCACTCCCGAAATTTCCCAGCTCTCACCGATACCCTCCAGTATGGGTTCTATCTTCTTGAACCTGCAGATATCCGATCCTCCCCAGATCACGGACTTGAGTATGGGTTGGAATTTCAATGGGTATATCTCTATCTTCTCTCTCTCTTGGTCTGTTGTTTTATTTTTCAATGTCATATAAAGTTTATTGTAATTTTTTTTTCATCACTGTGGCTGTTCTGGCAGGCATATATAATTTCAGCCAGCCCTTGTCGTCAGGTGCGTAGAGTGGATCATACTGTGTGAAATGATGGATCGTGTCGTCGTTCAGCCCGAAACCGCCGAACTCCTTGCTGTCGGTATCGAGAATGATTTCATACTCACCCTGCGGCACTAAAATACCATAATCACTGTAGGATCTTTGCGGATGAAAATTGTAGACGAAAAGTAGTTCATCACGCATATATGCCAATATGTTGTCATCATCTTTATCCCAGATCTTCACCAGCGAAGTTGACTGAAAATTGGGCTGGGTTTTGATAAGCGTAATCATCGCTTTATCGAAATCGCCCAGATAGTGGTATTTCAGGTTCTGGTCATCAGCCAGGTTCCATTGCCGCCGTGCATATTTATAGGACCAGTTGTTTCCCTTACGGGGGAAATCAATCCATTCAGGGTGACCAAATTCGTTGCCCATGAAGTTCAGGTAACCTCCGTTGATAGTGGTAGCCGTCACCAGACGGATCATCTTGTGCAGTGCAATTCCACGATCCACAGAGTAGGGGCTGCTTGTCAGCTTTGACATAAACCAGTACATATCGGCATCAATCAGCCTGAAGATGATGGTTTTGTCACCTACGAGTGCCTGGTCGTGACTCTCTGCATAGGAGATGGTCTTCTCGTCGGAACGGCGGTTGGTGGTCTCCCACCATATGGTACTCGGGAACCAATCCTCATCATCCTTCTCCTTGATAAGCTTGATCCAGAAATCGGGGATATTCATCGCCATGCGATAGTCGAAGCCATAACCTCCCGCTTTGGTTTTCAAAGCCAGGCCGGGCATGCCACTGACCTCTTCGGCAATGGTGATGGCGTGGGGGTTAATCTCATGGATAAGCCGGTTGGCAAGGGTGAGGTAACAGATGGCATCACCGTCCTGTCCGGCGTTGTAGTAATCCTCATACCCGGAAAATGATTCCTCGAGACCGTGGCTCCGGTAGATCATCGATGTGACCCCATCGAAACGAAAACCGTCGAACTGGAATTCTTCCAGCCAGTATTTACAATTGGAAAGAAGGAAATGGAGTACTTCATCCTTTTTGTAATCGAAACAGAGTGAGTCCCATGCCTTATGATTCCTTCGTTCAGGGTCACTGTGAAAATAGAGGTCGCACGAACCATCCATGCGCGCCAAACCTTCAGTCTCATTCTTCACGGCATGTGAGTGAACGATATCCATGATGACAGCGATCCCCATGCCATGAGCCGTATCGATCAGTTCACGCAGCTCTTCGGGTGTGCCGTTACGGGAGGAGGGGGCAAAAAAGCTGGAGACATGGTATCCGAATGATCCGTAATAAGGATGCTCCTGGATGGCCATGATTTGTATGGTGTTGTATCCGTTCTCTTTCACACGGGGTAGTATCTTTTCCCTGAATTCATTGTAGCTGCCCACCTTCTCCTCTTCTGTGGACATCCCTACGTGTGTCTCATATATAAGAAGCGGGGAGGTGTCGGGTTTGAAGGGTGAATGTCTGAATTTGTATCGCTCCTCAGGCTCCCATACCTGAGCACTGAAGATAAAGGTCACTTCATCCTGAACCACCCTTTTGCACCAGGCGGGAATACGTTCTCCCGTACCCCCTTCCCAGCTGACATGAAGCTTGTACAAATCTTCGTGATGAATCCGCTCTGCAGGTATCTTCACCTCCCATACACCACTAGCCATTCGTTTTAACTTATATGATTCAAGACGTTGCCACCCGTTGAAGGTGCCTATGAGGAAAATCTCAGTGGCATTGGGAGCCCACTCCCTGAAAACCCATCCTTCAGCTGTATGGTGAAGACCGAACCAGAGGTGACCGGAAGCGAAATCGGAAAGTGTGATCTTACCCACTTGTGTAAGATCGTTGAGTCGCTCAAGGAAATAGTTGTGACGTCCTTCAATAGCTTTGGAATAAGGAGCGAGCCAGGGGTCGTTTTTGATGATGTCAAGCATTGTGGGGCATTTTTGAGTGAAGGTTAAATCACATCTATCTTAATAATCTCTTTATTAGACCTTCACCAATAAGCGGTGCATGGCCGTCTTCAGGATAGAAGAGGACAAATTCACTGAAGTATTCAAATGCCTTTTCGAAAGGGGGATGCAGAGTGGAGTAATTTGCTGCATTTATGAGGTTGTCAACAATCATGATTTTATCTGATTAATGTGTAAACGAACAGGACAAAGATAAAGAAATTGCAGAGATTTCACTCTCTTTTAGTTTGTAAAATAAGCTCTGTAAAAAAAAAATTGAAAAAAAACCATATCTTTGTGTTCATTGTATTATAAATTGATATTGCTCCATGAAACGAATTATAGCATTTTTATTAGTCATTATTATTTTCACAGGGAACCTGCATGCACAAGATGAGACATACACCTGTAATTTGGGATTTACGTTCGAGATCAGTAACAATAAAAGCTGGGGTTATAAAGAGCCTGTTGTTAACAGCATCACTTCCGGTTCTCCTGCCGAGAGAGCGGGGTTAAAACTTAACGATATCATTCTTTCCGTCAATAAACAGGGCACTTACCTGAAATCATATTCTTCTGTGATGTCGTGGTTCAATAGTAATGAAGAGGAGATGACCATCGCCATACGTAATTTTGAGTATTCATTCAAAGAGTTGACCTTCATGAAGGATTGTCGTAACAGTAAAGCCATCAGTGAGGCTCAGCTGGCCCCAGTCTTTGCATTCTACAGCCTGGAGGATGTGCAGGAGAGGCGTTTTATCATGCCAGTCAGGACCAGGACCAACGAAGATGCCCTCTATAACAATTATCGGACATTTGCCTTCGCTCCTTCAGACAAAAGTACCAGGGAGCTTGATGAACGTATCAACGCCATTTTCATCCGGTCTCTATTGGAGAAAGGATTGCGATACAATCCCGATGATCCCGACTTCATCATACAGACCTATTACAGTTATCAGAACAACGGTATGTTTAAAGAAAATTCACCCACTTATGGCAGTTATCAGCCTGCATGGCGTTTTGATACAAGGAATCACAGAACTGTGAAAGTGCCTCTGTATGATCCGACTGAGGCTGTCAGGGTGGATGATATTGCCTACAATCTTGAGTTCGGCTATCGCTTTTACGACCGGAGGTTTACGCAGGCGGGTGAGATGAGCCTTGTCTGGGAAGGTGAAGTGAAAGAGCGGCTGAGCAGCCACTACGACCTGGTGGATTATCTTGAAATGAATCTTCCGCTGATGTTATTGAAGTTCCCATACCCGGGCAATCTCTCGTTAGCAACCTTCCAGGTGAAATACCTTAAATATAATTACACCGGTATAGGGTATGATATGAACGACCTGAAGAGTGTTGTTTCAGTTGATCCCGATTCACCGGCCGCAGTGGCAGGGATTCAACCGGGAGATATAGTAACGAATATCCAGGGGCAAAGCTTTGATCACACCTCACAATCACTCACAGAGGGTTACCGCCGTTTTCTTGCTGAGACGATGAACCTGCGGGATAAGAATACCCGTTACACTGATTCGAATGGTTTCAAAGATTGTATGTTCTGGGATATCACCAATTACGGTACTGTCTCGCAAGCCATCTCCGATAACAGGAGGTATAAGGCCGCTTTTTCCTATCTGTTCATTTTTAACCAGTATATCAACTGGAACACGCCTCTTACTATTAATATAGAAATAGAGCGCAATGGACATGAGCTGAACTTTGCAGTTACACCGATAATCACGACAAGTTCTCATATTTTGGCTGAATAATCAAGCAGTTGTTTAACAACATATTAAAGATTTCATCCTCTTTACTTGAAAATAAGTTCTCCATATTTCTTTAAAATATTATTAAAACATTTGGATGATATCATTTAACTTTACTATCTTTGTAGCCCTTTCGGAGAAAAAGAAATTCATCATAGAGATGGTGAAAAAATTGGACTGATTGAGTATCAATTTAATTTCCACGAAAGAAAAAAAAAGATATAAAAACTTCACCAAATATTTTGGTATTAAAAAATAAGTTTCTATCTTTGCACCCGCTTTTGAAAGGAACACCACCTTGATGGAGCAAGCGAAAAGC
>JADMKJ010000151.1 GCA_015478855.1 Proteiniphilum sp. | reverse complement strand
TGTAGATCACTCCCCACACCTCTTCACCCAGCTTCTCGTCCGGCAGCAGACGAATACGATCTTTCACCACTGCAGCTACTTGTCGTGCGTGCGAGAGGATCTCCTCATACGCTCGCCTGCTGGTGGTTTCCCCTCTCAGCACCAGCGTATCATTTTGTTGCACCGCCTCAACCCGGAACAACTCCACACGCCTGTCCGGTGCATACTTCACCCGCACCGCCTCAATCATCTGCTCTATATCGCTTTTCTGGGCCATAAGATATAACGTTGAAAAGATCCATAAGAAAAATAAACCTGTTGCTTTCCCCATGCTCCCTGTATGATGTTTAAAATTGGGATAAAAATACAATTTTTATTTCAAAATCGTTCTATTTCTCTTTTGAATCAAAGGCTCGAAACTACGAGAGCGCTTTTCTGATTTCTATTGAGAACGCTTTTGAAGGATTGACACGCAATAATAGTTGAATTTCATCATCGGTGAAACCATGTGATTTTAGTTCAGGAATAAGTTGCCTGAAAATATTGGTAAATGGTTTGATTGTCTGAACATCTTTTTGGGGATCATACCACCCGGCATCATGCGATATTAAAATCCGATCTAAAATCCCATTTCTTTTGGCAAACAGGATCTTCTCAATATGTTTTTCCAATTCCCCTCCCACTCCATCAAGACTTATCCAGCACCCTGTTCCAGCAGCTTTCAGGTAACTCTCATTATTCTCTTCAGCCTGGGCGTGCACCCAAATGAAAGACTCCGGCGATACGCCGTTTTCTTTAAGTATCTCTAATTGTGGCCATAAACCGATTGCTTTTCCCGTGTGTGATGCGATGGTTAAACCTGTTTTTAAATGAGTAAGGGCGGCAGCTTTCACCAATTTTTGATGCATGGGATGTAAAGGATCAGAATGATCAATACCGATCTTAATAAACCCGGGTTTAACTGTAGTCTTTTCAATACCATGTTTGTATTCATTGATCCATATTTCAGAGAGTTCTTCAGCCGTCATTTCATCTGCATACTGAGGAATATATTTATTATTGCCGGCTCCATAAAGACCAGTATTTGTGATGATCCTGATCCCTGTTTTTATTGCAATCTTTTCGAGGAGCAGTACATCTCTGCCCAGGTAATCAGGTGTTGCATCTACAAAATATTTCACATTCAACGCTTTCAGTTCCTCAAAATAAGGCGTTATTTCTTTGATAATCGAATCATGATTCCATCTATCCGGTTCTATACTATCCGCTCCTACAAAATCAACCAATATATGCTCGTGTGTTAACCAGATATTGTCTGAGTTAAATTTCTGCGTACCCTGTACATCTTGTATCAGTGGTCGTTTCTCAGATAAAGCACATCCACTACCCATTATCAATAAAAGAATAAGACAGTTTATTTTTACAATCGTATTCATGGTTCTATCCATTTTTTGTTCATTGTTTTGTTCAACAGGAACGTCGCCAGGCTCAGGCAGATAAGCAGCAAATGAATGGCACAACGAATGTACAGAAATATTTTTGTTTATGCCAACTATTTTTGTTGCATAATTTACACAAATCGATATGATCGGGAAGTTGATTTTTAGTCGATTATGTATGGAATCTCCTCTTTTTTATTTATGTTTGTCAGGTAAACCAATGAATCGCAACGATGAGAACAAGTAGAAGAGAAATCCTGTTACTGTTCTTTGTGACACTTTACTGCTGCCTGACCGTAACCTGCACATCACAAACAGTGAACAAAGTGAAAGAAAAAGCAGATACCCCTATTTCCGACTCATCCCTGAACAACATCAAAGCGGTGATGCTCGCCAAAGATCTGAAATCGAGAGGGATCAGGGATGAACGTGTGCTGGCGGCTATCGCTGCTGTGGACAGAGAGCAATTTGTTGATGAGAGCATGGCTGAGTTTGCCTATCTCGACAAGCCTCTTCCCATTGAGGAGGGACAGACCATTTCACAGCCCTACACCGTTGCATTCCAGAGTGAGCTTCTGCAACTTAAACCGGGCGAGAAGGTGCTGGAGATAGGTACGGGCAGCGGCTATCAGGCAGCCGTGCTCTGTGAGATGGGTGCCGAAGTGTACAGCATAGAAAGATATCGCGAACTGTATCTCACAGCGAAAGAGAGACTCAACAGACTGGGTTACACCCCGCAGCTCTTTCATGGTGACGGTTACGAAGGGTTACCGGAGCTTGCTCCCTTCGACAAGATCCTGATCACTGCAGCACCTGAGGAGATACCGGAGAAGCTGAAGGAACAGCTCCGTGTGGGCGGATGGATGGTCCTCCCACTGGGTGGCCGGATGGGACAGAAGATGACCGTGATCAAACGGACAAGCGAGGAGAAGTACAGGCAAACGACGCATGGAGACTTTATCTTTGTCCCCATGCAAAAAGGGACTGAAAATTAGTCCCTTTCTTTTATTCAATCCTTTAGGCCTTCCCGCTGCCTGTGATGCTAATCGGTTCCCTTGCTGTAGTTGGGCGCCTCACGGGTGATCATCACACCGTGGGGATGGCTCTCTGCATAACCTGCAGAGGTGATGCGTGTGAATTTGGCCTCATGCAGCCTGTCAATGTTTTCCGCACCGCAATAGCCCATCCCGGCACGAAGACCGCCCACCATCTGGTAGATAACCTCCTGCAGCGTACCTTTAAAGGGTACACGTGCTTCTATACCTTCCGGCACAAGCTTTTTGATATCATCCTCCACATCCTGGAAATAACGGT
>JADMKJ010000150.1 GCA_015478855.1 Proteiniphilum sp. | reverse complement strand
ATAGGTGGTATCGAGTGGGATATTGCGAAAAAGATCAAACAGAATATAGTAGTAGAGTGCACGGTAGCCTCTCAGCTGAGCGGTTGCTGACTCGGAGGCCTGCACCGCTTTGTCTGCCAGCAGCTTGTTACATGCATTGATGCCGGAGTAAGCATAATTCCACTCGGTCCAGAAATGACCAATCTGTGAGTGAAACTGGTGCTTGTGGAGGGAGACATAGAGATCGCCCCAACCAATCCCAATACGATAAGGGGTACACCAGAGGTCGGACGACTCATCCTGTATATCGGCATAGCCGTTCCATCCCCAGTAGAGGGAACGCAGGCTGCTGTATACCGGAGCAAACATACTGGCTGCATCGGTCTCAGTAAATTCATATTTCTCAGCGGCAAGCGTATCGTAGATGGTCTCACTCAGGTCGGTGCAGCCGCCGAAGGTGAACAACAATACACCTGTCAGTGACAGTATGGTAAGTTTTATTTTTTTTGTTTTCATCTTTTTCATTGTTAGAATGTTATGTTAACGCCACAGGTGAATGAGCGGATGGAGGGATATCTGTCGCGCCAGTCGATACCGGCAGAGCGGGGATTACTGTTGGAGAGTTCCGGGTCCAGGCCGCTGTAACCGGTGATGGTAAGGAGGTTCTCGCCGGAGAGATAGATTCTCATTCCCTTCACATAAGTCTTGCTCTTTAATGGAACCCTGTACCCCAGGGTGAGATTGGTCAGCTTCACGAAATCACCTTTCTCCATGTAGTAGCTCACGATCGTCTGCTTCTGGGCAGTGGAGAGCGTATTCTGACCGTTGTAGGGTGCATTCTCAACCGATTTCAACCGGTTGTAGGCGATGGAGTTGTTCTCATAGAAGGCGCGGGGCTCATTCAGGATATCGAACCCGAACTGACCGGTAAACTGCATGGATAGATCGAAATCCCTGTAAATGAAGGTATTGTTCCAACCCAAGTATACCTTCGGCAGTGAATTACCCAGGTACTGACGATACTCATCATTGTTGAGCATATTGTCGGTGAATTCTTCCGCCACTCCGGTTTCCGGGTTTTCAATCATCCAGAGTCCGTTATCCGAGACACCTACTGATTTAAGACCAAAGAACTGCCCCACTGTCTTACCCACGATCAATCGTTGTGTGGGGATGGTGATGGGTTCACCCAGCCAGGCGTCATCTTTCTCATTGGTTGTTTCATACAGGTCATTCGACAAGCTCAACAACTTATTGGTTGTATAAGAACCTGTGAGAACCGTTTTCCACTCAAAATCTTTCGTGCGCACGGGTGATGCATTTATCGCAAGCTCAATACCCCTGTTCCACATCTCCCCGACATTTGCCAATGTTTGAGTATACAAATTTGGGGGTGCAGGAACAGTATACCACCATAATAAATCGGATGTTTTCTTGTGAAAGAGATCAACAGAAGCGCCAAGCCGATCATTTAAAACACTCATATCCAACCCAATGTTGATCTCACCCGATTTTTCCCATTTAAGATAGGGATTAGGGTTTGAGTCAACCACAAGACCGGGCTTCCACACGCCATTCTCGTAATAATAGGAGGAACCGAGTGCATATCTTGTCAATGACTGATAAGGGTCGTTGGGGATCACACCTGTCACACCATAACCGGCACGCAGTTTCAGGTTGTTGATCCAGGTGAGCTCCTTCATGAACGATTCATTGCTAACAGTCCAACCGAAGGAAGCAGAAGGGAAGGTACCCCATTTGTGGTTCTCACCGAACTTGGAGGATCCTTCCTGGCGTACGCTTAACAGCAGGTTGTACCTGTCGGCATACCCGTAGCTGACACGGCCGAAGAAACCGATCAGCCGGTTGTCGTTCTTGTAGCTTCCCATGCCTGCTTTCCCGTCTTTCAGCGCCATACCTACTCCCAGGTTGTTGTACTGAAAAAAGTCGTTCTGATAATCGTAATTGTTGGCATTGAACCCATCATTTACATTATACTGGTAACTATAACCTACCAGGGCATCAACACGATGTTGCCCGAAGAGATTGTGATACTTGGAGGTCAGTTCCAGGTTATCGGTACGGCTTCCTGAGAAGGAGTGATAGGCGTAGCCGGTGTGGTTCTCCATCTTCTGGCTATAGTATTCAGAGGAATAGTAACCTTTGTTATGCGCATTGGTGAGGCGGCTGGCCACCATCAGGTTTGTCTGCCAGCCACTGATAGGTTCGAAGGTGATGTTACCGGTCATGCGGGTCCATTCAGTGTTGTAGGAGCCGGTACGCTCCCTGATCATCCCCACCGGGTTGTAGTAGTAGTTAACCTGGAAATTCTCATAGTACGTGCCATCATCGTTCCAGATAGGTTCCGTGGGGTTGTGGATAAGTGCCTGACGATAGATATTGGATGCATCGGCATTGCTGGCGTTGGTGGCACTGTTTTCATGCAATCCCTTTACCACATTCATCTGTATCTTGAGCATGTCGTTGAACATCCAGTGTGAAACGTCCAGATTTGCTTTAATATCCCTGCTGTAGGTATCCATGATCACTCCGTCTTCATTACGGTAGGTGACATCGGCCGAGTAGGTTGTCTTGTCAGTACCCCCGCGGACGTTGAAATTATGGTTATGCGTCATGGCTGCACGTGTAACGGCATCAAGCCAGTCGGTATCATGTCCTTTGTCCACGAAGTTGGTTTTTCCGAGGCGGATATCTTCCGGTCCGTAAAAATCGAGTGTTTTACCAAACATAGAGAGAGAGGTG
>JADMKJ010000149.1 GCA_015478855.1 Proteiniphilum sp. | reverse complement strand
CGGCAACCCGAGACCTATTCCGTTCTGTATAATATTGCGATCATGTATGATGAGATGGAAGAGCATGACAGTGCACTCATCTATTATGAACGTTTTCTGAAAACTGCTCCGCCGGAAGCGGATGTTGATTCGGGTCCGGCCAACCGGACCGATCTGGAACAGATGACTACCACGCAGATCTATTATAAAGCTGCTGCGCAGAGGGTTGAGGAGCTTAAAAAAGCAATGTTCTTCAAAAAATGAAAGGGAAGCAGATAGGCTGTCTGATCAATTGAAAAGATCATCTATTCCCTCGCTCTCCAGTACCGGGTCGTTATCGATGTAGTAATCAGAAGAGTAGCGTTCTGATCCGGCGCAGGGCTGAAAATCGGCCGGTATCTCAAACTGTGCATTGTCGGTGTAGTTCAGCTCAGGGTCGGCATACACCTTCTGGTAGAAGATGCCGTGGATGGGCAGCGCCATGCTGGCTCCCTGGCCGTAAGCCATCCGGTCGAAATGGATGGAACGCTCCTCTCCGCCTACCCAGCATCCGGCCACCAGGTTGGGCGTGAACGACATGAACCAGCCGTCGGAGTTATTATTGGTGGTACCTGTCTTACCACCCATCTGTCCTTTCAGGTTGTATACCCTGCGCAGCCGGCTGCCGGTACCACCGTCCACTACTGCCTTCAGCATGTCCAGCATCTTGTAGGAGGTAGATTCGCTGAAGATCTCCTTCATGCGGGGTACAAAGCTGCCTACCTCATTGCCCATTGAATCTTCTATACGTGTCACCAGCACCGGTTCCACGCGGATGCCCCGGTTGATGAACGATGAATAGGCACCCACCATTTCGAATACCGAAGCGTCATTAGGGCCTAACGCCAACGAGACCACCGGGTCGGCAGGTGTCTTCAGTCCGAACGACTGCAGCATTCTTGCAAAGGCATAAGGTGAGAACTGTTTCATCAGATAAGCTGTGACCCAGTTGCTGGAGTTTTGCAATCCCCACTTGATCGATACAAATTCACCGCTGCTGTGTCCGGGATTTCTGGGAGTCCATTCCTCTCCCGTCTCGGTCATTAGAGTGACCGGACCGTGGATCATACCGTCGCAGGGAGTCAACCCTTCCTCCATCGCCAGCGTGTAGAGATAGGGCTTGATGGTGGATCCTATCTGTCGTTTACCGGTGGTGACCATATCATATTTGAAGAACTTGAAATCGGGTCCGCCCACGTAGGCTTTCACATGTCCCGTCAGGGGGTCCATCGCCATAAACCCGGTGCGGAGGAAGTTCTTGTGATAACGGATCGAATCCCAGGGAGTCATCAGGGTGTCTATCTCCCCCTGCTCCCAGGAGAAGACCTTCATCTCCACCGCCTCTTCCCTGAAGTTCTTCATGATGGCGGCATCACTCATCCCATCTTTCTTCAGGATGCGGTAACGGTCGGTTTGCTTCATCGCTGTCGTCAGCAGATCTTCTACTTTATCACTTACATCACTGGAGTAGGGAGCATATTTCTTTCCTGCTTTCTCACGGAAGAACTGCTTCTGCAGGTAGCCTCCCATATGTTCTCTTACTGCTGCTTCGGCATGACGCTGCATACGTGAATTTATGGTTGAGTATATTTTCAGTCCGTCGGTGTAGATATCGTAGTTGGAACCGTCCGCTTTTTTGTTCTTGTTGCACCACCCGTAAAGCGGATTATCCTGCCACGCCAGTGAATCTTCCGTGAACTGTTGCTTTTGCCAGGAAGCATATTTTTTCCTTTCCGGTTTCTCGGCCATCATGATTTTCGCCAGATGCTGGCGATAGTAGGGTGCATCAATATCCACATGACTGGTGCGGTTGAATTCTATCAGAAGAGGGAGCTGCTTCAATGAGTCGGCTTCCTGTCGTGTGAGATGTCTGGCTTTCTGCATCTGTGAGAATACCACGTTACGGCGATCACGGGTTATATCAGGGCGGCGTACGGGATTGTAAAGGGAGGAGTTTTTCAGCATCCCTATCAGCATAGCCGACTCCTCCACATTCAGTTCATGTGGTGTTTTGTTGAAATAGGTGCGGGCTGCAGACTGAATACCCACTGCATTGTAATTAAAATCGTATTTGTTCAGGTAGAGATTGATGATCTCATCCTTCGTGTAGAAGCGCTCCAGTTTCGCGGCAATCACCCATTCCACCGGTTTCTGAAAAATACGCTGCAGCTTGTTGTTTGCCCTGGGTGAATAGAGCAACTTGGCCAGCTGCTGGGTGATGGTACTGCCACCACCGCTGCTCTCCCTGTTCATCAGCATTGTCTTCACGATGGCTCTTCCCAGGCTGATGATGTCGATGCCCGAGTGCGAGTAGTAACGGATATCCTCAGTGGCAATCAGGGCGTTGATAAGGTGTGGCGACAGATCGGAGTAGTCCACGAAGATGCGGTTGTCATCACTCTCAGAATAGGTGAAGAGCATTTCGTTGTCGGATGTGATCACCTGTGAGGCATATTTGTCGATCGGGTTCTCCAGCTCATTGATCTCGGGGAGGTAACCCACTGCTCCAGCGAAGATAAGTGCGAAAAACAGAATGACCCCGACAACAAGCAATCCGAAGAGACGCCAGATTACTTTCACCACACCATGCTTATTGGAGCCCGAAGGCTTAGTTACTTTTTTACGCACTGTTCTGTTATTCGTAGCCATATCTTTATGAAAATACCATTATGCTTTTATTCGCCTCGATAGTTTGCAGCAAAAGTACATAAAAGCATCGTAAACAAGAAGAACGAAGT
>JADMKJ010000148.1 GCA_015478855.1 Proteiniphilum sp. | reverse complement strand
TGTAATTTTGCCGAACTTCAAGAATCAATCTGCCGCGCGTATCTTTATGTGACCGGTAGTCACGAAGTGCGCTTGAACGGGTCGCAGATGAAGTTAATAAAGGTTATCTTGCGGGGAAGAGTGTATTTAAATCAACTATATATATGTATAAAATATTGGTTACCGGCGGTGCCGGCTTCATCGGTTCCAATCTCACGGAAGCCTTGTTGGAAAAGGGGCACAGCGTCAGGGTGCTCGACAACTTTGCCACCGGCAAGATCGGGAACCTGCTCCCGCTCCTGGTGAAATATCCCGAATCGCTTGCCCTGCAGGTGGGCGATATCCGCAACATGGATGATTGCCGCAAGGCCACCGAGGGGATAGAATATGTTTTTCATGAGGCGGCACTGGGCTCGGTACCCCGATCCATCAAAGACCCGATCACATCGAACGAAGTCAATGTGTCGGGTTTTTTGCACATGCTGGTAGCCAGTCGCGATGCCGGCGTCAAGCGATTCATCTATGCCGCCAGCTCCTCCACCTATGGCGACAGCAAATCGCTCCCCAAGGTGGAAGATGTGATTGGGAAACCCCTCTCACCCTATGCCATCACCAAATATGTGAACGAGTTGTATGCCGATGTCTTCTCCCGTACCTACGGAATTGAGACCATCGGCTTGCGCTATTTCAACGTGTTTGGCAGGAAACAGGATCCCAACGGCGCCTATGCAGCGGTGATACCGTTGTTCGTGAAGAAGTTGATGAACCATGAGTCGCCTTTGATCAATGGGGACGGAGAATACAGTCGCGACTTCACCTATATCGACAATGTGATCCAGATGAACATCCGGGCAATGGAAACCACCAATCCCGAGGCGATTAATACGGTTTATAATACGGCATATGGTGAACGTACCACACTAAATCAATTGGTAGGATATCTGAAAGAATACCTTTCGGAGCTTGATCCGGCAATTGCCCAGGTAGAAATTCTGCATGGCCCCAACCGTGCGGGGGATATACCTCACTCACTGGCCAATATCGACAAGGCCCGCAATTTGTTGGAATATGATCCGCAGTTCTCCATGAAACAGGGATTGAAAGAGGCGGTGAAGTGGTATTGGAATAACTTGTAATTAATCAACAAAATAATATGCACAAAGAAATCAAGGTGGCCGTGATCGGTTTGGGATATGTAGGTCTGCCGTTGGCAAGACTTTTTAGTACAAAGTATAAAACCGTGGGGTTCGAATTGAGCCAGTCGCGTGTGGATGAACTGTTGAGCGGTCACGATAGCACCCTCGAGGTAGAAGATGAACTGCTTCAGTCAGCATTGGCAAACGGATTCAGCTGCACCACCGATATCGAAGCGATTCGTGATTGCAACTTCTACGTAGTAGCAGTACCCACCCCGGTGGACAAGAACAACAATCCCGATCTGCGTCCGCTATACGGTGCCAGTGAGACCGTGGGCAAGGTCATCTCCAAAGGAGACATCGTGGTCTATGAGTCCACCGTTTATCCCGGTGTAACCGAAGATGAGTGCATCCCGGTGGTAGAGAAGGTAAGCGGTTTGAGATACAATGAAGAGTTCTTTGCCGGATACAGCCCCGAGCGGATCAATCCCGGTGACAAGGAACATACCGTGGAGAAGATATTGAAAGTCACCTCCGGCAGCACCACCGAAATTGGCAAGATTGTGGATGAGGTATACGCTTCCGTGATCACCGCCGGCACCCACCTGGCCCCCACCATCAAGGTGGCTGAAGCTGCCAAGGTGATTGAGAACTCGCAACGGGATATCAACATCGCCTTTGTGAATGAGCTGGCCAAGATATTCAACAAGATGGGCATCGATACACAGGATGTGCTGGAAGCTGCCGGCACCAAGTGGAACTTCCTCCCCTTTAAGCCGGGGTTGGTAGGCGGTCATTGCATCGGCGTAGACCCCTATTACCTGGCACAAGCATCACAGCGGTATGGGTATAATCCTGAGATCATTCTTGCCGGAAGACGCATGAACGATGGGATGGGTGAGTATGTGTCCGATCAGGTGGTGAAGCTGATGCTGAAGAAAGGGATTCAGGTACTTGGCTCAAATGTGCTGGTTTTAGGCTTTACCTTCAAGGAAAACTGTCCCGACGTGCGCAACACCAAGGTGATCGACATCATCAAGACGCTGGAAGAGTACAATGCCAATGTCACCATTCACGATCCATGGGCTGATCCTCAAGTTGCGAAGCATGAGTATGGGGTTGAACTGCACAACGAGCTTCCCGAACAACATTATGATGCGGTTATTTTAACTGTGGCGCACAACGAGTTCAAGAGTCTTGATTTGAAGCAGATTACCAACGGTGTGAGCGTAATATATGATGTGAAGGGTATATTGAGTGAAGAGGTGATTGATGGGAAGTTATAGTTGAGAAATGGAGAAATTTCAAGTATTAAATGCAAATAGAGTCCATTGTAATAAATCGTGGTAAATATAACTAGATAGAAAGCATTGAATTACATATTCAAAAAACAAAATATAATTTGTAAAAATGAAAGAAAATAAGATCCCCTATGGTAGGCAGCATATAACAAATGAAGATATCGACGCAGTTATAGAAACCTTAAAATCAGATTACTTAACGCAAGGTCCTCAGATTGATAGATTTGAAGAAGAATTCGCTAAATATATCGGGGCTAAGTATGCCATCGCTGTTTCCAATGGAACAGCTGCACTTCATCTTTCAGCACTTGCTCTTAATATTAAGCCGGGGGATAAAGTTATTACTACGCCAATTACTTTT
>JADMKJ010000147.1 GCA_015478855.1 Proteiniphilum sp. | reverse complement strand
GATCCTGAACAGCTACCTTGTCACCATTGACTGGAGGTTGTGTTTCTTCGTGCCGAGTTTGTTGGCGATCAGCGGGGCATTTTTTATTTTCAACCGGTTGCGGGACAAACCCGAATCGCTGGGGTTACCACCGGTTGAGGTATTCAAGGATGAAATCCCGACATCCGTTAACCAGAAAAGCAGGGAGAAGGTCGACTACAAGGAGCTGCTGAAGGTTATGATTTTCAAGAATCCGGTGATATGGGTGATCTGCATGGCTACCTTTTTTGTCTATACCGTCCGCTATGTTATTCTGGACTGGGGACCTACTTTTTTGTATGAGATGAGAGGAATAGAGATCCAACATTCGGGCTGGATGGTGGCCGGTTATGAGGTTGCCGGAATATTGGGCATGTTATCCAGCGGATGGCTGATGGATCGTGTTTTCAAAGGCAGGGGCGGACGTGCAGCACTCATCTATATGTTGCTCTGTACCGTTGCTATTTTTCTCTTCTGGTACATGCCGGGTGAAAGCACCCTTTTCTATACCGTGCTGTTGCTGCTGATCGGGTTTTTTATCTACGGACCGCAGGCATTGGTGGGAATCATTGTGTCAAATATTGTTTCCAAAGACCTGGCAGCAACCGGGATCGGCTTAACCGGACTGTTTGCTTATCTCAGTACGATCCTGTCCGGTTGGGGGATTGGTATGATTGTTACCAATATGGGATGGGATACCGCATTCCTTATTCTTCTGGGGGCGGGCGGTGCTGCTTCCCTTTTCTTTCTGCTTACCTGGAACACCGGCTACATTTCGAAGAAGAACAATCATCATTGATGCATTCGGATGATGGGAGTCATTGGGCATTTTTCGGGTGGTTGTTAATTCTTGATCAAAACCCGGTTAAATTTTCGATAAATTTTGGAAATTAATCGAATAGTGTTATATTTGCCCTCTCAAAAGATTATAATGTTTCGATATGTTTCTTTATGTGTGGTTTCTGCGTATGCTTTTTTGCGTAGACATCCATCATTCCATTTCAATTGGATATGCTATGACGTTGCATTTCTTTTGATTTTTCGTGAAGATTCATCCCCGATTCATCACAAATGTGAAAGGATCAAGCTTCACCCATACAGTTATACTGATTTGATAGTAACAGGTTAAATTTTATAAATTATGTTTTTCCCCATGAAAAAAAAATCATTTTCATTTTTTTTATTCACGGTTGCCCTTGTGTCGATTGTCTTGATTTCGGCATGCGATAACTTTGAGGAGCCGGAGTTGCCAAAGATCAATGACCTCTCATTTTCGTTGGTGAACAATGAGGATATCCCTTTGTCCAATGTGTGGGTCAAGGTCTATTTTGCCGATATGAAACCCGGCTTTGTCGTTGATTCCACCCTTACTTCCGTAGCAGGATCCGGCAGTTTCAAAAGTCTTCGCCCCGGCAACTATCTGTTGAAAGCTTTTGACGATTCAAACGCTGAGCTGGGTGCAACCGAGGTGGTTGTTCAGGAAGATGACACCCAGAATGTGCTTGCATGGAAACTAGACGTTTTTGTGGAAAACTACAATTTCCTGGTGAAACTGATGGACAACAGGCAGCACCCGATCTCTGGCAGGAAGGTCTCCTTTTTTACAACCGATCTCAATCCTGTGCTGATAGCCGAGGGATCTACCAATAGCCAGGGGGAGCTTACCTTCTCCAAGACGGTGGTAGGTTCATACAGGATTGTGGTTTATGATGAGACGAATGAAGCGATCTTCGCTGAGGAAGTGGTTGCGGTGAACGCTGCTGCACCCAAGTCGAAGACATTTGTCATTCAGAAAATTTTCCACAACGGCGATATGGTGATCACAGGTTACTTCCCCGATCCGAAGGGGTCTGATAGTCCCAAGACAGGAGCAGTTTCAGGAGCAGGCTTCGAGCACCCGGGTCAATATGAATATGTGCAATTGATGGCCCTCAGGGATATCGATTTCACCAAGGAGCCCTATAGCGTAGTGGTCACCAACTCAAGCATACCTGCTCACTGGGGTATGGGGCTTGATGATCCCACCACCAAAAGGGTCTACCAGATGAATTTTGAGACCGGATCCGTGAAGAAGGGAGAGTTCTTCTACATTGGAGGTAGTGCCGGTATGATTGCAAGCTATTGGCAAGATTATGGCAGTCCGTTGTTTGATGAAGACAAATACTGGAAGGTGGATTATGCCGCAGAGCCGGGAGGAAACGGCAATGGAGCTGCCAAGGATGGCAGTGGACTGATGGGTAATGGTTCAGGTGCTATCGGCTTACTGGCCAACTCGAAGGGTTATCCCGATGGTGTTGCCGTATTCAAAGGTACCCATGTGGATGCCAATTCTACTCCTATCGACGTGATTTTCTATGGTACCACAATGAACTTCGATCTGGAGGTGGTGAAGTTGCGAATCACCGATACGGATCGTTACAGTACGGTTAATCCGGAAACAGATGAGGATCAGTCCCTTTTCGGACAGGGCACCAACATCTATCTGTTCCCGGTTCCCAAACAGGATGACGGTGTCTTCATCAAGCTTGGAGGCCAGGTAACCCCCACCGAATGGCTGGTACCCAGAAGTGGAACACCCTTGTTGTTCAATCTCAGCGCCCATCCTGCTGCTTCAGTATCAGATATTGAAAATGCAAATGATTGTACAATCTTTGTCGATAAATAATAGGAACATGTTCTAAGTAAAATGATCGATACCAATAAACAAGTGATATGAATATGATTGATAAAATATTGAAACAGAGTTTGCTGTTTTGTTTGGGTGTAAC
>JADMKJ010000146.1 GCA_015478855.1 Proteiniphilum sp. | reverse complement strand
TTGAGCAGCGGCGGGTTCTTGGCCCCGGGAACGCTGCGCGGGGTGAAGGAGAAGGTGGATCCTTTGAACGCAGGGTGACCGTACACCTCAAAGGGGTAGGGGGTGCCTCTGCCCAGGCTCACCACGGTCCCCTCGAAGAGGCAGGTGGAGGGATAGAGATAGATCGCGTGGATGTTGGGCAGGTTGGGTGAGGGTGATATCGGCAGTTCATACCGTGTCTGATGGGTATAGTTCTCACAGGGGATCACGGTGATATCACACACGCGACCCTGTGGCAGCCACTTCTCGCCGTTGATCATCAGCGCCAGCTCACCCAGTGTCATGCCGTGCACGACAGGGATGGGCAGCCAGCCCACACCCGACTTATGCTTCATGTCGAGGATAGGCCCGTCCACATACATCCCGTTGGGGTTGGGACGGTCAAGGATGATCATCTGCTTCCCATGCTCAGCGCAGGCATCCATCAGGCGAGCCATGCTGGCGTAATAGGTGTAGAAGCGTAGTCCCACATCCTGCAGGTCGAACAGCAGGATATCAAACGCCTTCATCCTGTCGGCAGAGGGTTTGCCACTGCCGCTGCCGTAGAGCGACCAGATGGGTATGCCTGTCTTCTCATCAACAGAGCTGGCCACATGCTCACCGGCATCGGCTGTACCCCTGAAGCCATGCTCCGGCGAGAAGATGCCCACAATATTGAACTTGTTCCTCTTCAGCAGATCCACCAGGTGCTCATCACCTGCCATGCCGGTCTGGTTGGTCATCACGGCTACCCGTTTCCCTTCCAGCAGGGGGAAATAGCTGTCGGTCATCTCAGCACCCACCTTCACTGCTGTCTCATCTTGTGCGAAGATAAGCGTGCTGAAGAGTAACGTCATTAAGAAAATATTTTTCCTCATCCTTCCTCAGTTTTTCTTTTTGCATATTTCTGCTCTGCATGCAGCTGGTTGAACTCCTCCTCGAGCAGCTGCAGCTCTTTTTTGATCTCTGTCAGTTTGGAGACCGCCTCAACCCTTTTGGTCTCGTCATCTTTTTTCGTTTTAAGCGTTTGCCGTGCCCCGTCGAGCGTCATCCCTTTCTCTTTCACGAGATGATAGACGATCTGCAGCTGCTGCACATCCTCACGGGTGTACTGACGGGTGCCGCCGGCCGTCTTCCTCGGGTTGATGTTCTCGAACTCCTTCTCCCAGAACCGCAGCAGGGAGACATTGACCGCGAAATGATCCGCCACCTCCTGGATGGAGTAGAAGAGTCTCTTTTCACTGAACTGGATTGGTTTTTTTCGTTTGCCCATAATTACTGTATCAATTTGAAAAAAGTGACCTTTGGAGATGCTGAATCAGTATTGATTAATCATTCCAAAAATAGTACTATTCGTGAGGAATGGCAAATTTATTTTTCAGCTGTCTCTCTTTTTGATGTTATAGATGATTGAGCTTGATTGTTCGGGGTTAAACAGAGAGAGCAGAAAACCGGTTGTGCCTGTCATGAATGCCCTCAGATATTTGATCATCGTGCCACTGCCTCTGTAGTCCTCGCTCAACAGCGATACATAGTAGGCATCGAGGGGCATGCGGTAACGTTTTATCACCTGCATCCTGTGTTTTGCCATTAACCGCTCCAGCGTGTCAGGAGTGAAGTGCCACAGATGGCGGGGTGTATCGTATGCCGCCCATTTATCCCTGTAGTATTGCGCATCGTACGACCGGTGGTTGGGCAGTGCGATCACCACCCTGCCGTCAGGGGAGAGGATCTCCCCGATCTTGTCGATGCGCTCATTCAGATCCTCCAGATGCTCCAGCACATGCCAGAGCGTCACCACATCGTACGATGAGCGCTCCAGCCCGAAGAAAGCATTCTCGTCTCTTACATCCAGCCCAAACCGGGTGATCGCCTTCTCTCGTGCCCTGTCATCCTTCTCGATGCCGGTGACAGTAAACCTCCCTTCCTTCGCAGCGTTCAGAAAATAACCGGTGCCACAGCCTATATCCAGCAGGCGTGCATGGTCTCTCTTCAGGTGTCGCTTCACCAGGCTGACCTTCCGCCTGAGCATCAACCGTCTGAAGAGATGATACATTCTGTTGGTCAATCCCTTGTCTGAGTCGGAATGGGAGATATATGCGGGAGAGTCATAGTATTTCCCGATCACATCCTCTGAAGGAAAACTGTTGGTAAAGCGGAATCCACACTCACTGCAATCGCAGACGGGAAACACCTCTTTGCTGGAGAAGTGATCTACCGAGTCAAAAACCTTATTGAAATCGCTGTTGTCACAGACAGGACATCGTTCAATTTTCTTTATGGACATATAGGGTGCATTAGTTGCTTCAAAAGTACGATTATTCATCATTACGGGCAAATTAAATACTCCCGTGATTCATTTCCTGTTCCATAAAACTCAAGAAAATAGTATCTTTGCACTTCAAAACATCAGAAGCATGCTTGTCTCACTGTCAGAAACAGGAAACGCCTGAAACGCGGAACGGTGAGTAGTCATGCAAACGCATTGAGATAATAAACGAATAAAGAGATATGATCAGTTCCAAAGAAATTCGCCAGTCGTTCAAAGAGTTCTTCAAATCCAAACAGCACCAGATTGTGTCGTCGGCACCGATGGTCATCAAGGATGACCCCACGCTGATGTTCACCAATGCCGGGATGAATCAGTTCAAGGATATCATCCTGGGCAATGCCCCTATCAAGTACACGCGTGTGGCCGACTCACAGAAATGCCTGCGTGTGAGCGGTAAGCACAACGACCTGGAAGAGGTGGGGCACGACACCTACCACCACACCATGTTCGAGATGCTGGGCAACTGGTCTTTTGGTGATTATTTTAAGAAGGAGGCTATCGCGTGGGCATGGGAGTACCTCACCGGGGTGCTGAAGCTGGATCAGGAACGGCTCTATGCGACCGTCTTTGAGGGAGCACCCGATGAGCAGTTGCAGCGCGATGATGAGGCAGCATCCTACTGGGAGCAGTACCTGCCCAAAGAGCGGATCATCAACGGCAACAAGCATGACAACTTCTGGGAGATGGGAGATACCGGCCCCTGCGGCCCCTGCTCCGAGATACATATAGATATACGGCCTGAGAGTGAGCGTGCAGCGGTAGATGGGCTGACGCTGGTCAACCAGAGCCATCCCCAGGTGATCGAGATATGGAACCTGGTGTTTATGCAGTACAACCGCAAGGCCGACAACACGCTGGAGCCGCTGCCGGCAAAGGTGATCGATACCGGCATGGGTTTTGAGCGCCTCTGCATGGCAGTGCAGGGTAAGCTCTCCAACTATGACACCGACCTGTTCTCACCCATCATCCGCAGGTTAGGAGAGATAAGCGGTACAACCTATGGTGAAGATCCCGCAAAGGATGTGGCCATGCGTGTCATCGCCGATCATGTGCGTACGATCGCCTTCTCCGTCACTGACGGACAGCTGCCGTCGAACGCCAGGGCGGGTTATGTGATCCGCCGCATCCTGCGCCGTGCCGTGCGCTACGGCTATACCTTCCTCGGTATGCACGACTCGTTTATGTACCGGCTGATCCCCACGCTCATCGAAGTGATGGGCGAGGCATATCCTGAGCTGCCGGCACAACAGACGCTCATTGAGAAGGTGATGAAGGAGGAGGAGGAGTCGTTCCTGCGGACGCTGGAGACAGGCATAAAGATGCTGGAGAAGAACCTCCCCGATAAAGAGGGAGGTGTGCTGAGTGGTGAGGTGGCTTTTCAGCTCTACGACACCTACGGTTTTCCGCTCGATCTGACAGAGCTGATACTACGTGAGCATGGTATGCGTGCCGATGTTGAGGGCTTCAATGCTGAGATGCAGAAGCAGAAGGATCGTGCCCGCAACGCTGCTGCCACGGAGACGGGCGACTGGACCCGCGTGCGGGAGGGAGACCCTCTGTTTGTGGGTTACGACAAGACAGAAAGCGCCACACAGCTGCTTCGCTACAGAGAGGTAAAACAGAAGAACAAAAAATTTTTCCAGATCGTGCTGTCGCGATCACCCTTCTACGCAGAGATGGGAGGGCAGGTAGGTGATAGCGGCTGGCTGATGGCTGACGACGGGAGTGAGAAGATCGTGATCTTCGACACGAAACGTGAGAACAACCTTGCCATTCATCTTGCCGACAGGCTGCCGCAGGATGTGAAGGGGAGCTTCATCGCACGGATAGATGTAGAGAAGCGTACAGCCACCGAGTGCAACCACACCGCCACGCACCTGATGCACGAGGCACTCCGCGATGTGCTGGGAGCGCATGTGGAGCAGAAGGGATCGTATGTATCATCCGAGCTGCTGCGTTTCGACTTCTCCCATTTTCAGAAGATGACGCCCGAAGAGATCCGTGCGGTGGAGAGAAAAGTGACAGCCGCTATCAGGGGTGATTTTGCTATCGAGGAGCATCGTCACCTCCCTATAGCAGAGGCGAAGGCACAGGGCGCCATCGCCCTGTTCGGTGAGAAATATGGTGATGATGTGCGCACCGTTCGTTTTGGCACCTCCATCGAGCTCTGCGGCGGCACCCATATCTCCTCCACCGGCCGCATCGGCACCTTCCGCATTGTCAGTGAGAGTGCCATCGCGGCAGGCGTACGTCGTATCGAGGCGGTCACCGCGAAGGTGTGCGAGGAGTACCTCTACGCGAAGGAGGATGCCCTCATCGGGATAAAGAGCCTGCTGAACAACGTGCCCGATATCATGCAGGGTCTGCAGCGCCTGCTGACGGAGAACGATGAGATGAAGCAGCAGGTACAGGATTTCGTGAAGGAGAAAACAGGACAGCTGAAACAGCATATCATCGACAATAAGGAGGATATCAGCGGTGTGACCCTGTTTAAGGTGGTGCTGCCTGTAGGTATGCCCGATGTGGTGAAAGATATCGCATTCCAGTTGAAGGGTGAGTTCCCTGAGAAGATGTTGTTTGTGGCCGGGGTGGCCTCCAACGGCAAGCCCAGCCTCACCGTGATGCTGAGCGACGACCTGGTGGCGCGTGGCTTCCATGCCGGTAATATGGTACGTGAAGCGGCGAAGCTGATACAGGGTGGTGGAGGCGGACAGCCTCACTTCGCCACTGCCGGCGGCAAGAATGCCGACGGGCTGCAGACAGCCGTCGATGCCATCGTAAAGAAACTAAGTGAGTAGGGGTATTAAACCCAGGCATTATGACAAAATTTACCCTTCTTCTTCCTTTGCTGTTTGCACTTCTTTCCAACCACGCCTACTCTCAGGAGCCGGCCGACAGAGTGAATCCCTTTATCGGGACGACCAACTACGGGACGACCAACCCGGGTGCTGTGATGCCTAACGGGATGATATCGGTGGCACCCTTCAATGTGATGGGCTCCGGAACGAACAGGTTCGACAAAGACAGTCAGTGGTGGTCCACACCTTACTCCGGCGACAACAGCTTCTTCACCGGTTTCTCTCATGTGAACCTGAGCGGTGTGGGGTGTCCCGAGGCAGGGTCACTGCTGCTGATGCCAACGACGGGTGATCTCAACGTCAATTACGAGGAGTATGGCAGTGAGATGAGTGAGGAGAGTGCCTCGCCGGGTTATTACACCAACAAGCTCAACAGATATAATATCCACACCGAGGTGTCAGCTACCACACGGAGCAGCATCGCCCGCTTCACCTTCCCCGCAGGGCAGGCAAACATCCTCCTCAACCTGGGGGAGGGGCTGACCAATGAGTCGGGTGCCTGGATGCGCAGGGTTAGCAACACCGAGGTGGAGGGGATGAAACTGCTGGGCACTTTCTGTTACAACCTGCAGGCGGTCTTCCCCATTTACTTCGTGATGAGGGTGAATAGAACGCCGCTCCGCAGTGGCTACTGGAAGCAACAGCGGGAGATGGGCGTGGAGGCCCAGTGGGATGCCACCAGCGGCACCCGCAAGCTATACACCCGCTACAGCCGTGATATTGCGGGTGATGATATAGGAGCGTGGTTCACTTTCGATCTGGAGGAGAGTGAGCAGATAGAGGTGCAGATAGGTGTCTCCTTTGTCAGTACCGAAAATGCCCGTCTTAATCTTGATAGTGAGCAGCCGGCGTTTGATTTCAGGAAGGTGAAGAGCGATGCCCGTAATGCATGGAACGAGGCGTTGTCGGCAGTGATACCCGAAGGGGGCAGCGACGATCTTCAGACGGTCTTCTATACCGGGATGTATCACACATTGATTCATCCCAACGTGCTGAATGATGTGAACGGTGAGTACCCGGTGATGGAGGGTGAGGCGACCGGCAAAACGGACGATACCCGCTACACCGTTTTCTCTCTGTGGGATACCTACCGCAACGTGCATCAGCTGCTTACACTGCTCTATCCCGCTAAACAACTCGATATGCTCCGCTCCATGGTGGAGATGTACAAAGAGGGAGGGTGGCTGCCCAGGTGGGAGCTTTACAGCCGTGAGACGCTCACCATGGAGGGTGATCCCGCCATACCGGTGATCGTGGACAGCTGGATGAAGGGGTTGCGTGATTTTGATGTGGAGGCTGCTTACGAGGCGATGATCAAGTCGGCCACCACCAGGGGGGAAGAGAATTTTATCCGTCCCGACATCGATGATTATCTTGAGAAGGGATACATCCCCCTGCGGGAAGCGTATGATAACTCCGTCTCACACGCACTGGAATATTATATTGCCGATCATGCCCTTTCGAGATTTGCATCAGCCCTGGGACTGCAGGAGGATGCCGACAGGTTTTACCGACAGTCGATGAATTACAGGAAATATTTCTCACCTGAGTATGGAGTCTTCCGTCCCCTCCTTCCCGACGGCCGCTTTCTCTCGCCCTTCAACCCGAAACAGGGAGAGAACTTCGAGCCTGTACCCGGCTTCCACGAGGGGAGCGCGTGGAACTACTCCTTTATGGTGCCGCATGATGTGCAGGGGATGATAAAGATGCACGGTGGCAGGAGACAGTTTGTGCAGAGGCTGCAGGAGGTATTCGATGAGGGCCATTACGACCCCACCAATGAACCCAATATAGGTTATCCTTATCTCTTCAGTTATCTGAAAGGCGAGGAGTGGCGCACGCAGAAGCTGACACAGGAGCTGTTGACAGAACACTTCAGGAACGCTCCTGACGGTCTCCCCGGGAATGATGATACCGGCACCATGTCTGCATGGGCGATCTTCACCATGATGGGCTTCTATCCCGACAATGCGACTGATCCCTCCTACACCTTCACCACACCCGCTTTCGACAGGATCACGCTGCAGCTTGATAAGCATACCTCTGCCACCTCGCGGCTGGAGATTGAGACCATCCGTCCCTCTGCCGGTGCACGTTTCATCGATAAGATAGTGATTGATGGCAGACGGTGGAGGAGCTACCGCATCTCACACGATGAACTGATGAAAGCGAAGAAAATCGTGTTCCATCTGAAAGAGCGTAAATAGGGGTTAAAGGTGGATAAGTGCCACCACCTGCTTCCATCTGTCGGGGAGCCTGTGGGCGAACCTGTGCACCTTCAGGTCTCTCCGTGCACTCCTGAGCCATTTACGCCAGATGAGCGCAAAGTAAAAGGTGAGGGGCATCGCGAAAAAATAGGCCAGGGCCAGCCACCACGCTTGTGTGATGAAGGCCAGTGCAAGTGACTGGATCAGGTCGAACAGCGGAACAAAGATCAGCCCGGAGGCATATCTCACAGAGGCGACGAACTGCTTGTCCTCAAACAGGCCCAGGAGCTTCTTTTTGATCAACATGGGGAAGATCCCGTTCAGAAAACCAAACAGTGCCAGCGGTGCAGTAAGGAGAAGGACTGCAAAACGGGCGGAGAGGGCAGCGCCGGTTGAGGGTTGATCAATGCGGTCTTTCGTCGTGAGACCCTCTTCCTTCAGTATAGCCAGCGCCTCACGGAAACCGGCAATCTTTGTATCAAAGAGGGGGCGGTTATTCTCAAACAGCTCATCCATCCTCTTTACAACCTGTAGTGATGCCTGCAGGAAACCATCTTTTCTGCCGTCAAACGCTTCGCCGGCAATCCTGTCACCGTTCCAGTCGATGGCATGCAGGTATTCATCATAAAAAGCATCATTCTGAATATTGACCACCATCGACCCGAGGCTTGTCTCCATCTCCTGACGCAGCTGATTGATCGCCTGCACAGGGTTCTCGTTGTAGATATCCCTGTATTTGGATACTTCTATGGGGGTGCCAAAGGTGATATATACATCAGACAGAAAGCCGGATATATCACGATAGTAGATCGACACGGGCACAATCTGGCTCCGGAGCTGGAAGTCACTGGATGCCTCCGTTGGCAGTACGATGCGGGGAACAGCTTTCTGTAAGGTGAGGAGTGACTGTCTGGGATTGTGTCGCGCCTCAGGAAAGATGGCGATGGGATTGTTGTTCTTCAGAATCCTGGCGGCATTGTTGAAGATCTCACTGTTCCTGTTGAGATTATCTTTACCGTCGTGCATCCTGAAAACCGGCATAATGCGCATTCCTCTAAGCATCCAGGCAATCACCTTCTGCCTGAAGATATCGGCACGGGCGAGGAAGACCACCTGCTTCAGGGAATAGGTGGCATACACCACCAGGAGCGCATCGAGCAGTGCGTTGCGGTGATTGGGTGCGAAAATGACTGCTCTCTCTTTCGACACATTCTCTTTTCTACCCACGAACACCATCTTCCTGAAGTTCACTTTTAAAGCGATGCTCACAAGAAATTTGGCGATTGCATAGCGAAAGTCGTAACGATAGATCATAACTTATTGGTTTACAGTGTTACCGGCCTGGCGAGGTGTCTTCTCCAGTAGAAGGCCAGCATTAAGCCGGCAGTGATATGCCATATGCCCCACCATGCCGCAATGAATGCCATGCCCCCCAGGTTCAGCTCAGGGGGGAAGATCCTCGGGTTGAATATCAATGCAAGCCCCAGTCCTGAGTTTTGTATCCCTGTCTCAATGGAGATGGTTCTACAGTTGATTTCCTCCACGTTGAAGGCTTTCGGTAAGAAGTAACCACTCAAAAAGGCCATTCCGTTGTGAAGCAGTACGATGAAGAAGATGAGATGGATATATCTGAGGAAGATACTGAAGTTACCTGCCAGGGCGGCGACGATGAATCCTACGAAGAAAATGATGGAAGCAGCCTGCACAGTGGTATCCACCTTTTTTGCAAAGCGGGGGAACTTCATCCCCACGAACATCCCCAGGATCACGGGGATGCCGAGTATCAGGAAGACAGTGCGGAACATTTCAAAGGGATCGATGGTGATAGGTACCAGCAGGGGGGAATGTTTCGCATAAAGGCCTCCCCAGAAGGCAAAATTGAAAGGAGTCATGAAGAGGCTCAGTATGGTGGTGATACCTGTCAGGCTTACCGACACGGTGATATTCGATTTGGAGATGGAAGAGATAAGGTTCGACACATTCCCTCCGGGACAGGCTGAGACCAGTATCATACCCAGTGCCACAGAGTTACTTGGCCTGATAATGATCACCAGCAGATAGGTCAATGCAGGAAGAAGAAGGTATTGCGAGATCACACCAAGCACTACAGGCCTGGGACGGAGGGCCACCGATCTGAAATGCTTAGGCTTGATACTTAATGCCACACCAAACATGATGAATGCGATCGCGATGTTCATAAGGTTGACACTCTCCTGATTGAAGTTCAGCCGGATGGTGTCCAGTTGTTCCAGATTCCCGAAGAGGGACAGTAACGGGGCAAATTGCATACTCTACTTTTTGATTTTACGGTTGCAAAGATACAATTAAAATAAAGCATAGAAAAGATTCATCGTTATTTGTTTCGTTATGAACAGTATAACGTTTGTTGTCTCTGGTGGTTAAAGCTGTTCCTGCTTTTCACTGCAGCACAACTTACCGTTACAGGTATAAAATAATGAACCTATTTATAATTTCTTTATCTTTGCATATGTTCATCAAACCAGAATTATATGAGTGCACCTCTCGCTGAACGGTTACGTCCGCAACATCTCGATGAATTTATCGGCCAGACCCACCTGGTAGGTAAGGGTGCTGTTTTGCGCCGCATGATTGACTCGGGAAGAATCCCTTCGATCCTCTTCTGGGGACCGCCGGGCGTGGGGAAGACCACCCTGGCCAATATTATCGCCAACACGCTGAAAGCTCCCTTTTACAAGCTGAGCGCGATCAACTCCGGTGTGAAGGATGTGCGTGAAGTGATAGAGAAGGCGAAGAACACCCGTTTTTTCGATAATGCTGCCCCGATACTCTTCATCGATGAGATTCACCGCTTCAGCAAGTCACAACAGGACTCGCTGCTGAATGCCGTGGAGACGGGCACGGTGACGCTTATAGGAGCTACCACGGAGAATCCTTCCTTTGAGGTGATACGTCCGTTGCTCTCCCGCTGTCAGGTCTACGTGTTAAAGTCACTCGAGAAGAAAGACCTTGAGGTACTCCTGCAGAGGGCACTCAGTGAGGATCATATCCTGAAAGAGAGGAAGATTGTCATCGATGAGACCAATGCCCTTTTTCGTTTCTCAGGTGGGGATGCGCGGAAGCTGCTCAACATCCTGGAGCTGGCAGTCGCCTCCGACAGTGATGAGGAGATCGTGATCAACGACAGGATGGTCACTGAACGCCTGCAGGAGAACCCTGCAGCATACGACAAGGGTGGTGAGATGCATTATGATATCATCTCTGCCTTTATCAAATCGATCCGCGGCAGTGATCCCGATGCAGCCATCTACTGGCTGGCACGCATGGTGGCGGGTGGTGAGGACCCCAAGTTCATTGCCCGCAGGCTGGTGATCTCTGCTGCTGAAGATATAGGCCTGGCCAACCCCAACGCGTTGCTGCTGGCCAATGCCTGCTTTGAGACGCTCCAGAAGATCGGCTGGCCTGAGGGACGTATCGTGCTGGCTGAGGCCACTATCTACCTTGCCACCTCACCCAAAAGCAACTCGGCCTATCTGGCTATCGACAGAGCCATCGCAAAGGTGGAACAGACAGGCAACCTGCCTGTACCGCTGCACCTGCGCAACGCACCCACCGCCCTGATGAAAGAGCTCGATTATGGTAAGGAGTACAAGTACTCCCACGATTATGACAATCATTTCGTGCACCAGGAGTACATCCCCGGTGAGCTCAAGAGCAGCCGGTTTTGGGATCCACAGCCTAATGCTACAGAAGCGAAAATGGCAGAGTGGATGAAGAAATTGTGGGGCGAAAAATAACCGGAAGGTTCAACGAATACAAACTGATCAATACCAGTCGGTACCTCTGTCGTAGGGTGAGTTGCGCTGTTCGTATTTCAGGTCCTGCAACATCGAGGAGTTGGCACGAATGGTGAAGTTGTATGATTTATAGGGCCCTATCGGTATAAAGCTTGCCGACATGCTCCAGCAGTGGAGGTTACGGGTGAGTGTGCAGTTGATGTTGGTGAACTTCTTCATATCGAAATTATAATCGGTGTTGAAGGTCAGGTTCCAGTTTTTCGTGGGCTGTATGGAGCCACTCAATCCGAAATTGTGCGTAAGCTTGCCGTTATACTCCATCCGCTCCTTATTAAAATCGCCATAGCCATAACGCAGTGAGTAGTTGAAGGAGACGTTCCAGATCAATGCATTCTTCAGATAGCCGTCATCGTCAAACTCTCCCATGGAGTTATCTGTTTCGGCGACTGTATTTTGTCTTCCAGTCGTTTCATAAGGGTTTTGACCCATTGTCCCGTCATCGGGCAGCTCTGCATCCGGATCGCGATCTTCACCCTCCTTACCCTCCTCTTCGCTTTTCTCACGGTTGAAGAGTTTCTTGAAGGTGTCCTGGTTCAGTGAGTAGGAGAAAGATGTACCCGTATTCATCAGCTTTCCTAATCCTCTGCCGTTGAGTACGCGCAGTTTGTCAACCTGCCGCGGGTTACCGTTCTGATCGAGTTGATAGATGTAAGGATCCCAGGTGGCATTGAGGCTGAGGGTGTATGATTTGCTCAGCTTAAGGCGTATGTTGGAGTTGATCATGCTCCACTTCATCGAGTCGGCCATCATGTTATAGTTGAAGTTGATGCCCAGATCATCGATGAGACTTATCTTCCGTGTGCCGGTAGAGTCCTTGTCATCTCTTATCTTCATCTCCAGGTTGTTCTTGAAATCGAAGCCGATGCTACCGCTCTGTCCCTTGGGAGCAGTGCCGAACATCATCTTGGAGTAGGGAGAGTAGGTGTATTCCACATCCTCACCATATTCATTCTTGTAGGTGTAGGTCTCATAAAAGTTGAATTTAGGGTCGCTGAAGTCGGGACGGTAATTGAGACTTATACTGGGTGAGAAAACGTGACGGATAGCCTGCACCTTGTCCCCGAACATTTTCCAGGGGGTATACATACCGTACAGTTTTGTCTGTGCACTGAGTGATGCATTGTAATCATACACACGCTTGAACCCCAGGATGGTATCTACGGCTACATTTCTTTTGGCAATGGGGTCCCACGCCTCTTTATGGGCACCGGTGTACCACCTTTCGGTATAATTAAATGAAGGTGAGATCTGTATGAAATCGAAAAGAGAGAAGGTGGCACTCACGGGGATGCTGTGACGCATGCCATTGGTCCAGTCACGAACAAGGTTCGATTTCAGGAACCTGTTTTCTTTCGTGGTGATGGAGTTACGGAATTCACCGGAGTAGCTCATCGATATTTTCTCGTACCATCGCTCATCACCTACCATCTCTTTTCTTTTGAAGGGATTGATACGGTTCATGGTGAGGGAGATGTTGGGCAGCGTGGCCGCGATGGTGGAGTCGCGCGATACCTGGTTGATGCTCATGGTTGCCGACATGCTCCAGGGTGAATCGGGAAAGCGCTGTGTGAGGTTGACACTCGAGCTCTTGGTGTTGTTGGAGGCCTCACGTGAGTAGAGACGGCTGAGGTCACGGTGATTGTTCCTGCTGGTGGAGAAATTGACACTGGCCGAGAGTGTACGGTACATGTTGGCCTTTGGATCCTGTGAGTGGGTCCAGTTGATGCGGAGGTCTTTTGCCACGGAATAGGCTTCGGGCACCACCTCCTGCAGTTCCTTCTCTCCTGTGGCTGTACTCAGGTAGTAGACGTTGACGTTACCCGAATACTTGTACCGTTTACGGTAGTTGGTACGTACGCCTGCACCCCACGATCCCTTGGTATATATCTCGCCGGTGATGGCCATGTCGATGTAATCACTCAGTGCCAGGTAGTATCCTCCGTTCTGCAGGTAGAAGCCACGTGTCATCTCATCGCCGTAACTGGGCATGATGACCCCCGAGGAGTAGGTTTTGGTGAAAGGGAAGAAGGCAAAAGGCAGCACTACCGGAAAGAGCGGCACATCGGCTACCACCAGCCAGGCAGGGCCGGTGACCACATCCTTGTCAGGCCGCACCTTGGCCTTTGAGAGGTTCAGGTAGAAGTGGGGATGATCGTGATTGTCGCAGGTGGTATATTTTGCATTCCGCATATAGAATGAATTGTCGGCATTCATCTTCGCCTCATTGGCAACAATATGTCCCTCTCCCTGTTGTGTGATGACATGATTGATGAAGGCTTTCCTTGTTTCAAAGTTATAACGTACCTTCTTCATCTCATACTCGGTACCTCCTTCCGAGAAGAGTGGATAACCAAACTCTTTACCCAGCGTGTCAAGACCGAACGTCGATTCAATCACGCTGCTATCCATATCAATGATGATCTGTTCCCCTTTGATACCCATCTCTCCATATTTTATATCGGCATCGCCATAGAGATAACCCATGTTGTCACCGGTGAAGATGATAGAGTCCTGGGCGGTATAGAACACGGCGGCCTGTAGTGTCTGCTTTTGTGGAACTGTATCCTGTGCAACCATCGTCACCGTTGAATCTGCCGGCATCAGGCTGAGAGAGTCTGTTGTAAGGATGGTGGAGTCGGGTAAGGTGACCAGATTAGTCGTGTCGGGCAGCAAAGGTGCTACTAGCAGCAGGCTATCAGACATTGCTGCTTCCACTGTGGTGATCTCCTGTGTCACGCTGTCAGGGGTGAGTTCTTTCCCTCCTGCATTTTCTACGTCCCTGTCAGGCCGTGATTCCGATGCAGCTGTGCTACCTGTCTGATCCGCTACAATACCTGCCTTACGGACAGATGAGCATTGAAAGAAGAACGTCAACAGGACGAAGATAAAGATATATCGTATAATTTGCCTCATGCGGAAAAAGCAGGTAGCCTATGGTTTTTACCGGCAAAACTACTCATTAAAGAATTAATTTGCAGCAAAATTAATAAAAAGAAACTTAAGACAGGTTGATTAAGGCTTTTTTAAAGAGATTGAAGTCGTTTGAGAGGGTATATACCTCTTTTTTTTGCTGCATAAATGCTTCCAGTGCATCCGGTAATCGTATGGGTTCGTCAATGCATTGCTCCACTGTCTCCCTGAATTTTGCCGGATGGGCGGTAGCAAGAAAGATGCCTGACTCCCCGGGCTGCAAGCCTTCCTTTAAAGCGAGGTAAGCACAGGCTCCGTGGGGGTCGAGCAGATAGTCTGTTCTCTGATGAACTTCCCTGATGGTTGTTCTGATCGCTTCGTCATCGTACCTGTAGGCTGAGATATCTTTCGAGATAGCCTGCTGATCATGATTGTACAGATCGAGGATACGGTCGAAGTTGCTGGGTGCCCCCACATCCATGGCGTTGGCCACGGTCTGTACCGATGCTCTCGGGGAGTATTTCCCCGTTTGGAGATACGCACGAAACACATCATTGCGGTTGTTGGCCGCGATGAATCGGTGCACAGGCAGGCCCATTCGTTTGGCGATGAGCCCGGCAGTGAGGTTGCCCAGGTTACCGCTGGGGACGGAGAAAACCACCTTTTCTGCTGATGCTTGCTTCAACAGCTGCGCATAGGCGTGGAAATAATAGAACGACTGGGGCAGGAACCGTGCCACATTGATGGAGTTGGCCGAAGTGAGGTTCAGCTGCATGTTCAGCTCCTCATCCATGAACGC
>JADMKJ010000145.1 GCA_015478855.1 Proteiniphilum sp. | reverse complement strand
AAAGAAGGCACTGATGATCACCAGCAGGGAAACCCCCGCAAAGAGCCTGAGCTGCTGGTAGCGTATGGCCACTTCCGTGTTGGGGTGGAGGGTGCGCAGGTTGGAGAGGGGCACCAGTCGGCAGGAGAACTGCTGGGTAAAAGAGATGTCTTCAGCAACATGATTTTCGATGCTTATCTCCTCCAGTTTCTCCTGCAGGTGCGCAATGTTGATCCCCTCTTTTACCCGTATGTAGGTGAAACAATCTTGATAGCCCCATGCATTCTCTTTGATTTCTTCCTGTTGAGACACCGTGATCAGATCGAAGGGTACATTGCTTTGCTTTGGTTTGTCGGGCACGACAGCCAACAGATGGATCTGCAGCGAGTCGATCTTTGTTCCACTTTGCTCATCCTTTAAGCCCAGCTTTTTAGCAGTGCTCGCGGTAAGTAGATAGTTGTTTGGGGGAATGGTGGGCGGGTATGATATCCTGATCTCCGGATAAAAAACTGGAAAGAAAAAGGTGTCGGCCGCAACGATATGCACATCCGTGAGGAACGCTTTTTCGTTCAGGTTCAGATCTGTCTTGTAGGAATAGATGCTGGTCGCAGCCTCAACTTCCGGAAAGTTTTTCATCAGGTAGGAGGCCAGGATCTTGGGTGTCATATTAGTCACCCCTTCAACCTGGGTGGAGTCATTGAAAAAGACACGGTATATCCTCTCTGCATCGGGATTGTGGCTGTCGTACCCCTTCTCATACCTGATCCAGGAGAGGGTGAAGACGAAGGCAGTGAAGCCGATGGCCAGTCCCACGATGCTGATGATGCTCTGTGTCTTGTATTTCAGGAGGTTCCTCCAGGCTACGGTGAGATAGTGTCTGATCATATGTGATTGGTTGTTGTTCCGTTTTTCATGTCTGTTATTGAATGATTAACTCCTCCACGTTCCCGAAGGATGCATAACCATTCACCACTACCCGGTCACCGGGTGCCAGCCCGCTCAGGATCTCGTACTGCACGGGGTTCTGCCGGCCGATGGTGATGGGTGTCTTCACTGCCTTGTCGCCCTTGCTGTTCAGCTTGTAGATCCACTGCCCGCCGGTGTACTGGAAGAAGTCGCCCCGTGGCATCACCATCGCTGTCTCGGGTTGTCCCAATTCAATCTGCAGGCGGTAACTCTTGCCGATGCGCAGGTTGTCGGGTTGGTCGTTCGTGAAGATCAGGTCCACCCGGAACTGGCGGTCTCTCACTTCGGGCACCACCTTCGACACCCGTAACGGGAATCGCGTGCCCTGATAGGTGACCGTTGCAGGCAGTCCCACGGTGAGCCGGTCGATGTAATATTCACTCAGCTGGGTGTGTATCTTGAAGTTGTCCATCACCTTGATCTCGCCGATCTGTTCAGAGGCTCCCACACGCTGACCGGGGGTGACTCTGAGAAAACTGAGCTGTCCCGCGGTGGTGGCCCTTACCATCAGGTTGTCCATCCGTGAGCGGGCATGTGCCATGCTCCTGGCGGCACGCTCCAGCTCCCTCTCCATCAGTTCGCGGCGCAGCAGGGTGGCGCTGCTGTCCTGCTTCAATCCCTCCAGCTGCAGCAGGGTGCTTTTGGTCCTGTAATCGAACTCCTCGCGCTGCACATCGAGCTGTGCCTTGCTCTTCACCCCCATCCGGTATTCCTCCTCACCGAGCCGCAGGTCTTTCTCCAGACGGCTCAGCTCATAGCGGGCCTGCAGCGCCTGCTGCTGCAAAAGTATAGATTTCTGCTCCATCTCCACCTTTTTCTCCTGATAAAGTATGCGCTGTTGCTCCCATTCCTCCTGTTTCTCCTCAATCTCTCTTTCCAGTTCAGGGTTCTGCAGTGTCAGGATGAGTGCGTCACGCTCCAGCATGGCCCCCTCTTCGGCGACGATCTCCTTCACGATCCCTGCCTCCAGGGTGTTCAGCATGATGGTGAGAATGGGTTGCACGATTCCCTCGGCATCAACATAATCGAGGAAGTGTGACTCCGCCACCTCGGCGATGGTGATCTTCTCTTCCTGAATCCGCTGCTTTCGTCCGCCCGACAGCGTGAAGATGAGGTAGGCGAGGAACAGGGCAAAAGCTGCAGCGGCCAGTAGCGGGAGTCTGTGTCGCCGCAGGAATGATCTCTTTTGCAGTTTGATGTCCATCGATGAGTCGCGCGATTCATGGAAGCTGCCGGTATTGTTTGCGTTGTTCATGTCATTTTCATTGTTAAAATTCCTGTTCCCCGACCATGATGGGAGCATTCATCTGAAAATCGTATCCAGTGATGCTCCGCAGTGCGTAATAGAGGTTCCAGTAGTTGTGCATCTCGCTGATGTAGGCGCGTTGTGAGCTGTCTTTCTCGGCGATGGAGGCATTGAGGTCGAGCAGCGTGGACTTGCCCAGCAGGTAGAGGCGGTAGGCCACCTCGTTCCTGCGTGCGGCACGTACCGATGTCTTTTGTGCGATGGCCACCTTGTTGGTCTGCAGGTTGAACTGCTTCACCAGTTTGATCACGTTGGCTTCGAAGTCGGTGCGGGCCTGTGCGATCTCTGTCTTGGTCTTTTCAAGGTTGCTGCGCGCCACCTCCACGCGTCCCTTGCCCACGCCCCAGTCGACAAGGGGTATGCGGATGCCGAGGCTCACCAGCTGCTGGTCCATCGGACTTCGGTAGGCGTTGTTCAGCGCTGTTGCCGTCTGTGTCAGTCCCACCTGCATGTAGAGGTCCGCCTTCAGTCCGCGCGATGCCTTTGCCTGCGCCACGCTGCTCTCGCTCTGCAGCTGTTGCAGGGCATACCATTCGATGTCGGGACTGT
>JADMKJ010000144.1 GCA_015478855.1 Proteiniphilum sp. | reverse complement strand
CGGCATTGCATTTAAAGCACCGGAAAATTACCTGGGGATGCTTTCCGAAAAATCACATGGATTAAACGATGGTTTTTTACCTGTCCCCTCTGTTTTTGTTACCGACACCAGCGGGAAAATCGCCTTTGAATATATCAACCCCGATTATAAAACCCGGTTGTCCGCTGAACTCTTACTCGCTGTTTTAAAGAATCTGAAATTGGATTAGTAGTGTCTGCCAGATACATCTTGTCACCATATGATGAACGATCTTAGTTGTAATAACAAGTATATCGAACATCGGTTTCATTATTGAAAAGCGGCCAGCCAACATCGGCATCTTTATGGTGGTACGGCTGGCCTCCTTACCTCCTTTTTTGAGGGGGGCATCATTCACCGCGACAGCCAGGTAGCGCTATGGAAGCAATGCTCAACCCGAAAATCATTGATGACACCTCAGGACCACAAGCTGGGATACATATTTTTACACTTTAAGAGGGGTTTAATGGTAAAAAAGCGTAAATTTGTCTGCTCTTTTATCATGAATCAATCACAAACAGCCTATCATGCACCAGGCCAATGCGCGATACACCCGGTGGGAGCAATTGAGGATCATCCATGGTGAACCCTCGTCACAACGGGTGCGATTGATGACACCGCTTTATAAAAAATACCCATAACAGATGACTATTGTTTTGATTCTTGGTTTCTTCATGTCTCTCTTCCTCCTGGTCTTGCTGGCAGGGAAAAAGAACAAACCGCAGGCCGACAAGATCCTCATCGCAATGATTGCCGTCTACGCCCTCACCATTGGGGGGCCGTTTATAGAGATTTATAACCGGAACAATGATTTCCCCTATCCCCACCTTATGAACAACGCCTGGCTCTTTCTGCTGCTCCATGGGCCGTTGCTATGGCTCTATGTTAATACATTGACCGTAAAAGATTTCAGGATCAGACCTGTTCACTTGCTGCACCTGTTGCCTTTTCTTCTGTTTTTAACACTCCATGCTTCCGGTTTTCTTTTTCTCCCGGCAGCGGAGAAGATTACGCTGATAAAAGATGAATCATTCACCACGACGGTTTTCTTTAAGATACGGGGTGCCAGCATCGGTGTTTTTACGATCGGGTATAACATCTGGGCGTTGAACCTGCTGCGTAAGCACCGGAAGAATATTGAGAATCAATTTTCCAACCTCGAGCATATCAACCTGACATGGTTGAGAACGTTGGTGATCGCCTCGTTGATCGTCTTCACGGTGAACGTGCTGCTTTTCAATATCAACAATTACCTTCACTTTGCCGGCTATTTTCAGCTGGCACAGATCGCCTACAGCTTCTCAACGCTCTATGTGCTCTACATTGGTTATTTTGGTATTGGACAGGGAAACATCTTTGCCGGTTATCAGGATCACACTGTGGACGAAGCGCCGTCAACACACCTGCAGCCAGCAACCGTGGATGAGGATAACAGCGGCTTCACAGAGATAAGATACCGTCTCACCGGGTTGATGGAGAGAGAGCAGCCCTATCTCGATCCGGAGATAACCCTGGCCGGGTTGAGCCTCCTGATGCAGATGAAGAGTGAGCTCCTTTCCGAAGTGCTGAACGGATCACTCAATCAGAATTTCTTCGACTTCATCAACAGATACCGCATCGAAGACTTCAAGATCAGGTGCCTGAACAAGGAGAACCGGCATCTGTCCATCATGGGTATCGCCTATGAATGTGGATTTAATTCCAAAGCGGCCTTCTACAGGGCATTTAATAAATTCGAAGGGATCTCGCCCACAGCCTACATCTCAAAGGTCTCAGAATAAAGTGGGATACATTTTTCCCGAAAGTGATACCTCCCGTCGGTAAAGTGAAACGCCTGAAGAAGCCAACCGTCATAATTTTGCAGCAAGAAATTTTAAAAGCAAAATTATGTCATCACGTTCAATCACAAAAACAACCATTGCTGCATGGACTCTTCTGATCTTTTTCAATCTTTCCGTCGCCTATGCACAAAACAATTTAACCCAGACGGTAAGAGGCACGATCAGGGATGCTGACTCCAAAATCCCACTTATGGGCGCAACCATCCTGGCAGAGGGTACCGACCCCGTGTTGGGTAGTACTGCCGACAAGGAAGGCGAGTTCCGTATCGAAGATATGCCTGTGGGGAGGTACAATTTCAAGGTGAGTTATGTCGGCTACGAGCCCTTCACCGTTTCAGAGATCCTGGTCGTCTCCGGTAAGGAGGTGGTCCTGCCTGTCGAGCTGAAAGAGTCGTCACTCTCCCTCGGCGAGGTGGTGGTTTATGCCAACACGAACAAGGACAAGCCTGTCAACTCGATGGCCACGCTGAGCGCACGCTCATTCAGCGTGGAGGAGACCAGCCGCTATGCCGGCGGCCTCGATGATCCCGCACGTCTGGCCTCCGCCTTCGCCGGCGTCACCACCACGCAGACAACGAACAATGCCATCATCATCCGCGGTAATTCGCCCCGGGGTGTGCTGTGGAGGATAGAGGGGGTGGATGTGCCTGCCGCCTTTCACTTCCCCAATGTCGATTTTGTCGGGGGTGGTGCTTACACTGTCCTGAGCAACCAGATGCTCCGCAACTCTGACTTCTTCACCGGTGCTTTTCCTGCTGAATATGGGAATGCCAGCTCGGGCGTGTTCGATATAAAGATGCGCAGTGGTAATGAGGAGAAGCAGGAGTACACCGTGGGTATAGGATCGAGCGGCATTGATCTCTCGGCAGAGGGGCCATTGAAAAAGGGGAGCAAAGCAACCTACCTGTTCAATTACCGTTACTCCACCCTGGCGCTCCTGG
>JADMKJ010000143.1:450-2803 GCA_015478855.1 Proteiniphilum sp. | reverse complement strand
CCACTCGATACCACCTATGATCATCCCGAGGGATGGATGCCCGACCAGGCGAACGCGCAGGAGACATGGGATTTCATCATCGGGGAGCTGACCGCGATCAAGGGTAAATGCGGACCCGATAATGGTATGGGGCAGATCAATGATTACACGGTGAATATGATCCTGGCGAAGATGTATCTGAATCACAACGCATGGTTCAACAATCACTCCGATGATGCATGGTACGGCAAAGCCATCGATGAGGTGAACGAGGTGATCAACAGCGGCCTTTTTGCACTGTCAGCCAATTACTCTGATAACTTCAAGGAGGATATCTCCGGCAATCCGGAGATCATCTTCGGCATCCCCTTCGAAAATAAGTACGCCAGCGGTAACTACTACGCCAACAAGTGGATCCATACAGCCGGCAGGGCTGTATGGGATTTCAACGGCTGGGCTACAGGAGGCAGTACCGCCCTGCCGCAGTTCCTCGACACATACGATGAGGAAGATGGTCGTTTCTCGGCCACCTGGACCGTCGGACAGCAGTACGACCGCAGCGGTTCTCCCATCATGGTGGAAGGTGAGCCGCTGGTATATACCAGGGATATCCACAGCATCGACAACCCCGGCTGCTATCCCTTCGAAGGGGCACGGCTCATTAAATATGAGATCCTCTCGGGCGATTTCGGCTCTTCGTATGACGATATACCCTTCTTCCGCCTGGCGGATGCCTATATGATCAAGGCTGAGTGCCTGCTTCGCCTGGGTGGATACAAGGGTGAAACGGAACAGACCGCTGCCGACCTGGTGACGGCGGTACGTCAGCGCGCCTTCAGGGATAACCCGGCCAAAGCTGTACGCACCGTGGCACAGCTCAAGGGTGGCAGTGTCTACCAGTACGGATACCGTGAGAACCAGGGTAAGATGGGCGAAGAGGATATATGGGTCACAACCCATGAGGGAGGTGACAATATTGAACTGGGCGGATTGCTGGATGACCTGGCCTGGGAGTTCGTGGCTGAACATCACCGTCGCCAGGATCTGATCCGTTTTCGTATCAGTGGAAGCAACCAGAATGTCTACAATGGCAAATCATGGTTCTGTAAAACAGCGAAAACTGATCCGGCTGATAACCATACTGATATCTTCCCGCTACCGAAAGATTTTATGGATGGTAACCCCAAACTGGTACAGAATCCCGGTTATGGAAGCTAACAACTGTTTAGATGAAATCATTACTTATTCAGATTATTAAAATGAAATCTATCATGAGAAGAAATATATTTTACCTGTTTGCTGCTACACTGATGTTTGCTTTTGCATCCTGTAGCGACAGCTACGAAGATGCTACCAGCAAGCATATCTACAGTGAGAATGAAAACCCCTACCTGCGGATAGACCCGCAGGCTACCGTCACCAGTGAGATTGAATTTGCCGTGGAGCGACTCGAACCCTATGTGATCCAGCTGGAAGCGTACAATGAACTTTTTCAGGAAAAAATGGGTCTGACAACTGATCAGGTGATCAGCGGACTGCAGAACGGTTCCGTGGTGTTCTACAATATCAACACCACCCGTAACCACTGGAACAAGGCGGAGAAGACCAAAGGATCTACCGGATGGTATTATAATTCGGCCGGTGGGGTAGCAAACGAAGCAGATGCATCCAAAACAGCCAGCCTTGATATCAATGTGGGTGATAAAACACTTACCGTGAATCCGGTAGAAGGGATTGCCGTGGGTACATCGGTTGGGTTCAACGTGGGGTTTGCAGTGAACGGACCCGATTATGACAACTATGTACGTTTCTCCTTACAGGTTTCCTATACCGACCCCACCATTGTGATGCTGAACATCACTATTCCTGCGGGGGACTATGCATCGTATGGTATCGACCTGAACAATTACAGTGAAACCATCGCCTTGTGTATGGATATGACGCTGGAAGAGTTTCTGGCAAGCATTGATACCTTCGGCGGCACTGTCCGTATGTATGCCGTGAACCCGCAGAGCGGTGTCTGGGATGAGGCCAGTGGCTATACCGCCAACGCCCCCGGATACTGGATGACCAGCCAGGGTGTGGTTTGCAGCTGGGGAGCGACCGACTTCACCCTCTATGCTGAACTTGCTGCCGGAGATGAAATGCTCTATATCGGTCGTGCACCCGCACTGGCTGCAGGCAACAAATACACACTGAGCATCGGTTATCGTGACATGGAGAATCCTGCTTACTTCTTCCGTTTCATCATCACTGCCACACTTGCATGATTCTATTTATACAGGAGGAGATATTGCCATAGTGCAATAGTCCTCCTGTATGTTGTTTTAAGCAATATTATACTTTTTGTTCGTGTAGAATAGATATATTTAGG
>JADMKJ010000143.1:0-440 GCA_015478855.1 Proteiniphilum sp. | reverse complement strand
ATTTAGGAAATTTGTCTTCGTGGATAATTTTTTCAGCCGCTGATCGTTTTTGCCGTATTGAACCCTTTGAACCCTTTGCATCGTGAGAAGTAAACTTATATATTACCTCCTGCTGGCACTGTTTTTCAGTCTCTGCGACTGTAGTGCGGATGAGCCCCACCCCGACAACCCGGATAAACCTGAAATACCCGATGAGAACGGGAAACCGGATGAACCGGGTGAAGAGGAGCTGCTGGTGCTTGATCCCTCAGAGGTTCAGGATTACGAGAAAATTTACAAACCAAAGGAGTTTGCGGCGATGAACTGGCTCAGGGAAGACAGTAGATGGTCTCTTGTACGCTCCCGCCAGTCGCAGCATTTTATCCTCTTCTGGGAAGAGGGCTTTGGCGATGATCCCGGCTCATCAAACCTCCCTGAAGCACTCAGGGTTGATGTAAATG
>JADMKJ010000142.1 GCA_015478855.1 Proteiniphilum sp. | reverse complement strand
CTGGAAGCAATTGTCATCGCTCCCCGAATACAAGAACAATGTTTCTCATATTGATGTTACCTTTCTGCGCCCTGCCGATTATTCCGATTTTTAACTATAATGAATAATTTACCTGAGTTGAAGCATTAATTTATTTGATTTATTTTATCAAACTCATACAACATCGATCAACACGGCATCCTGGCTTACAATGTCACCCGGTTTCACAAAAATCTGATTTACCCTTCCTGCGAAATCAGCAGTGATGTCATTCTCCATCTTCATTGCTTCAAGTACAAACAATACCGATCCTACTGTAATCATGTCACCTTCCTTCACCTTCACCTCCATGATATTACCGGGCATGGGACTCACCACGATGTTTCCCTTGATGGTTTCACTTTCTGCAACAGTACTCTTCACTTCCTGTTCACTGTTTGTGCGCTCATCAGTACCTCTCGAGAGGTACTCCTTCTCCCTTATACCGCGCAGATATCCGCCTGCGACGGAAGGGAAAAGTTCCAGCAGCAACTGCTCCTTCTCATCCTTTGCCAGTGGCTGATGACCAAACTCCGGGAGGGTGGGATTCTCCTGATGCCGGTAGTTGTCGGTATTGTATGCTATCTCATCCGGTGATCCGGTGATCTGCTCCCGGAATGCAGGGTTCACCGGTACAGGTGTCATGCCGTACTCACCCTTTACCAGTGCGATAAACTGGTTGGAGGGGTTGGCATACATCGGCTTCCCGTTTTTCAGGTTCATGGCGGAACCAACCGCCTGCACGCCCACGATCTGACTGGTAGGGGTCACCAGAGGAGGGAGCCCCGCATCGAGCCTTACACTCGGGATAAGTTTCATCGCATCTTCAAGGATATCCAGCGCGTTGAGTTGTTTCAGCTGGGCAACCATATTGGTATACATCCCACCCGGTATCTCGGCATTCTTCACCAGCTCATTGGGTTGAGGGAAGTGGAAGTAGGTGTTAATAGCATTGCACGCCTTCAGCAACCTCTCCTCATCGTTCCGCCCTACAGCTTCAATAGCGCGATCAAATTCTTTCTCAATCTCTGCGGGGAGTGTGTCGGTAAGTGGGTTGAATGGTCTTGGGAACTGCTTCTCCGTATCATAGGGCTCCAACTCCTTCCTTATTGTGAAAAGTTCTTCGTTGATGGATGCCACCGCCTCCATGTTGATATCAAGGGTTATACCCAGTTTGAGACAAAACAGATAGATCAACTCCAGGGCGGGTGCAGCGGGACCACCGGCAAAATTCCAGATATTGGTATCTACGATATCGACACCATGCATAATGGCGGTCAGCACGGAGGCAAGACCCAACCCGGGTGTGCAGTGGGTGTGGAAATCGATCGGTACATCCAGCTCTCTCTTGAATAAAGGGATGAGCGTAGCTACACGGGAGGGAGGTATCAGACCGCTCATATCTTTGATGGTGATCATGTCGGCACCCAGTGCCACCATCTCCTGCGCCTTGGCGAGGAAGTACCGGTCAGTGAATATCGGCTCACGGAGTAGAGTCTTCACTTTTTCACTCTTACCGCTGAAGAGCGAGATGAGTCCTTTTCTTGGTTTATGTGGGCTTTCAAGTGGCTCGTTGTATTTGGGATCCACGGTATAACATACCGCACAGTCGGCCATACCACCGTACTGCTTGATATATTTGATGCTCGAGCGGATATTATCCACATCATTCAATGCATCGAAGATACGCATGATATTGAGACCCGACGAGACCGCGTTTTTGAAGAACCCGTCGATAATATCATCGGGGTAAGGTGCATAGCCGTAAAGATTCCTGCCACGCGAGAGGGCGGTCAGCCTGCTCACACCTCCTACTGCCTCATGGATTTTCTCCAGCCGGTGCCACGGGTTCTCACCCAGATAACGCATCACTGAGTCGGGCACTGCGCCGCCCCAAACCTCCATCGCGTAGAAATTTGCCTCTTTGTAATAAGGAAGGACACGGTCCACCTGTAACTGGTTCATTCTGGTAGCAAAAGCCGATTGCTGACCGTCGCGAAGGGTAAGATCCCTGATCAAAAGTTTCTTGTTCATTGCAATAAATGTAAAGTGGTTTTTTATAAGGTTTAAAGAGAGTGAATGTCAGCATAGAGTCTATCTGACGATCGATGATTATTGTGGTTTTTAATCATTTTGTTCAGTATTTACCATTTTATTTGGAGCGTCATCATTGAGCTGCAAATTGTAAAACCATCAAACTGGATCATGAATCTGAACTGTTACAGACGGCTTGATGATTCTGCACTGCAAAGTAACAATGTTTATTCGTGAAAAACAACAATTAAAGAAATATTTCTCTAATTATTTGCTGATTGTGCCTAATAAAATCAGAAGGAAGTAAAACAGGATCAAAATCGGATGGGAAGGAAATCTATTTATCTGCGGTAGATCTGATTTTTTCATAATAGTTACACCACTCCCTGAGTCCGCAGATGTCACACTTCGGCTTGCGTGCCACGCAGATATATCGCCCATGCAGGATCAGCCAGTGATGGGCTTTGGAGAGCAGAGCAGCGGGGATATGCTTCACCAGCTCACGCTCCGTCTCCAGCGGTGTCTTTGAATTGCGGGTAAGACCGATACGGTTGGCCACGCGGAACACGTGGGTGTCCACGGGCATGGCCGGCTGGTCGAATGCCACGGCCAGTATCACATTGGCTGTCTTGCGCCCTACACCCGGGATGGTGAGCAATCGGTCAATATCAGTAGGCACCTCCCCGCCGAAGTCGGCTACCAGCTTTTTTGCCATCCCCACCAGGCTTTTTGCCTTGTTGTTGGGGTAGGAGCAGGAGCGGAT
>JADMKJ010000141.1 GCA_015478855.1 Proteiniphilum sp. | reverse complement strand
CATATACTCTCAGAGCGGCTGGTTAATCCCAGCCTTCATTTTGTGGAAGCAGATTCTGATTCAATGTGATCGCTGTTTCCGGGATCGGACGCAGATACATCTTCTCCTCCCACTTTCTCGTGACTCCCCATCCCCAGACGAGATGCCCTTTGTCGCCTTCAGTCAGGGTCATGTTTGAGCCGAGTATCACATATTTCACTCCGGGTGTGGTGGGTGAAGGCAGCTGATCTACCACACAGACATCAGCCTGCTGGTCTCCGTTCAAATCGTAATTCACCCCCTTGGCTGGAATATAAATCCCCTTGAAAGGCATTTTTGCGGATGAGAGCAATTCGCCTCTTTTCCAGCGCATCAGGTCCTCATAGCGCAATCCCTCGAAGCACAATTCAATACCCCGTTCTCTTCTGATTTCCAGCAGATACTTATCAGTGACACCGGGAAAGAACGCTTCCTGCAAGTAACTATCAGCATCCTGTGGCTCAGTCGATGCCACTCCGGCTCTATCGCGCAGCGGTTTGATTGTCAGGTTCCACTCCGTGGAACCAAATTCGCCCAATTCGGCCTTTGCCTCTGCATAGTTCAACAATACCTCTGCATACCGGATAATGGGGATGCTATTGGTGCTGAATCCCTGCCCATCATGCTTGGGGTCGTCGAGGCTCCACTTCATGATGTGATAGCCGGTGAGGGTCACCGCAAAATCGGGAGGAGCAGCCGCCCCGGTAGAACGTTTATACCCTTCGGTTCGTACGGTCTGACTCAGGCGGTAGTCCCTGCTTCGCATCTCATGCAGGAACTCAATCTGGTCATAACCATCCTTGTCGGTAAACCTGCTGCCGTCGCGCATCAGATAGGTATTCACAAAAGGCTTTAGCAACGACCATCGGCTGCCATTGGTCGCAGAGTTAAAGTTCCAGGTAAGACTATGCCAGATGCGGGAATCGGTATTCATGCCCCTGGCCAGAATCACCTCTTTCGATATAGCCGGCAGTTTGGATAGCTCCTCCGACGTAAAAAGTGTCCTGTAATCGCTTTCCGGTTTACCGGTATTATAGAGGGAGTAACCACCGTTATCCATCACCTCCCTGGCCGCATCGGCGGCTTCACGCAACCAGGTAGCAGCATCTGTCAGTCCCAGTTCTGTGTGGTATTTGCGATAGGTACCTTCATACAGACAGATTCTCGATTTCATTGCCAGTGCGGTGTACCGGTTTACCAGTGTGCTATAGGTGTCCTTGTTTTCACGGATATGGGTTGCAGCAAAGGTGATATCTTCGAGCACCTTCTGCATGACAAATTCACGACTGTCCCTGCCTTTGTAGAGATCGGGATCACCCGGATGCAAGGCCGTTTCATACCATGGCACAGCCCCGAAAGTCTGTACTTTTTCAAGATAAAAGACCGCTCTCCAATAGCGTGCCAAACCAATGTAATGATTGAGTACGGCTTCAGGGACAGGTGTCTTCTCCGCTTTCTCCAGGAAGTAGTTGATGTTGCGCAGAGCACTCCAACTGCCGACACCCCATCCTCCCTGGTCGGTGGAGCTCCAGACACCGGTAAGGAATGTGGATGGGATTGTGACCGCAGCAAGATCAGAAGTACCATCTCCTTTGGCAATGTTATCGACCGATGGGAGTCCATTCTCATAAAAAGAGTAGGAATATATTTCCAGGTCGCTCTCGGAGGAGAAAAACTCAGAGGCACTCAGTTGATGAATGGGTTCCTTTTCCAGTAAGCCTTCACATGCATAGAGCAGGATCAGGGCCATCAACAAAAAATATTGTAAAATTCTTTTCATATGATTAATGCTTTTTTCAAAAGGTATTATGGGGAACTCGCTTTGATCATCTTTCCGAATGTGAATGACAATCCAGCTTGTTGCATACCTGGTTTATTTAGAATGTAATGTTCACACCAAAAGTAATATTTTTCAACATCGGGTAGCTGTAGCCATGTTCCTGGTTGTCATTGGTAGCCTGATCGGGGTCACCCGATTCAATTACCTCCGGGTCAAAATTGGTTGTATGCTTGGTTAGACCAGTCCAGGTCCAAAGGTTCTCACCTGTACAATAAAACCTTACTGCTGACATTTTCACCTTCGTCAGAAGCTGTTGCGGCAGCGAATAATCGAGGGTCAAAGACTTTAACCGTACATAAGCAGCATTTTGCAGGAAACGATCGTTCTTGACGCCCATTGGCTTACTTCTACCGTTGGAGAGATAGGTTCTCAGTCTGGGCCAGTAAGCGTTGGGATCTTCATTTACACCCTCGATCCACATATTGCCGACCTGGTCGGTGGGATAATAACCGTAGGGCCGGTTGTAATGTCCCCAGAAATATCCCGACTCAATTTCAGGATACCAATCCCGTTTGCCCACGCCCTGAAAAAAGGCACTCAACCCAAAACCGCTGTAGTTGCCACCCACATTGACACCAAAATGATACCGCTGCTGGCTGTTACCAATGATACTCAGGTCTCCATGATCATCCAGTGTATTTTCACCGTGCCAAATCTCCCCGTCATCATTCAGATCCTTGAATTTCAAATCACCCGGCAACAGGATTCTGGCTCTGGAGACTGCGAGTCTCGACTGATCAGCATGATTGGCAATCTCTTCTGTATCCTTAAAGAGACCTTCAATGGTATATCCCCAGATATCACCTATGCGCTGGCCTTCATAGTAGGAGCTGAGCAGGTTGTTCTCATTGCCCAGGTATTTGGTGATCCAGCTCTGGTTATCCCATACCATCATCTTCACATTATAGGAGAAGGGCTTGTCGGCAATGGAAAGCTGATCCTTCCAACCGATTGTCAACTCCCATCCGTCCGTCTTCAGG
>JADMKJ010000140.1 GCA_015478855.1 Proteiniphilum sp. | reverse complement strand
CGAGTTCTTTCGCTAAAATAAAAGAGCATTATATTAAACGATTGTTACTTGAGAGTAAAACAAGTTTTGACTATGCTGCTTATGTTAGAGAACTAACAATTAAGGAAATTGATAAGCTAAAATCTCTATCCTGTGCGGAATTACATCATTTAGGAGAAGTTAACGACGGTAACAAACCACATGTTCATAACGGCTCTCCTAAAGCAGCCGGAGAACAGTGTACGAATCCGGACTTCGAAACCTGTAATTTTCAAAATTGGGTTCTTCAACGAGGAAACGTTCCCGGGACAGCACCCTATTCCCTTAATAATATTGTACCCTCGCCTGGTTTTACAACCGTAGGTACAGCAAGTACTACCTTACCCGGAACGAATCAACATGCAATAACCAATGGTGGAAATGATATTAATGGGGGATTTCCAATGGTTCACCCGGGTGGGACATGTAGCGCATTAATAGGTGACTTTGAAGAAACTGGTTCCAATGCCTCTATACTTACCCAAACTTTTCTTGTTTCTGCTACCGATGCAGTATTGATTCTTAATTATGCTGTCGTCCTTGAGGATCCAGGGCATACCGTAGCACAACAACCTTACTTCCGTGTTCGGGTTTATGACGAAAGCGGTAATTCACTTTCCTGTGGTTCTTACGAAGCTTACGCCGGAGACGGACAAGCTGGTTGGTCCTCCGGAGGTGGAATGCAATATTTACCGTGGACTACTGTAATGATTCCTTTGACAGCTTACATCGGAACAAATGTTACTGTGCAGTTTACTGTTGGTGACTGCTCATTGAGTGGACATTCAGGCTATGCATATGTTGATGCCAGCTGTCAGGCTTTTGAAGTTCAAATTACCGGAACTGAAGATTGTGATTTTCCTGTAAATCTTATCGCTCCGTCAGGAGCCGCAAGTTATTTATGGGATGGTGGGCAAACCACTCAAACTATTACAATCAACGCACCTGGCTCTTACGGTGTATTAGTCATACCTGTACAAGGCGTTGCCTGTGGAAATTATGTAGACACTATTGTTGTGCCATTTTATCCGCCGACGGCTGATGCAGGACCTGATTTTACAATATGTGCAGGAGATGCAGTGCAATTACAGGGCAGTGGCGTAGGAAATACCCAAAGCTGGAACAATGGCGGTACCCTGAACAACAATTTAATTTATACTCCTACAGCTACACCGGGAACAACCACAACTTATACGCTTACTGTGGATAATCTTGACGGTTGTGTTGCTACAGATCAGGCTACAGTTACAGTCGTCCCCTACTCCAACGCTACAATAAATCCAATGGCCAATGTCTGTGATGTGGATCCTCCTTTTAATCTTACGAGTGTTCAACCCGGCGGAGTTTGGAGCGGACCGGGAATTACAAATGCTGCAACTGGCACGTTCGATCCTTCAATTGCTGGACCCGGAACACATACTATAACTTATACAATTAATTCAATGTGTCCGGATACTCAAACCGGTCAAATAATAGTAGAAGAATATTTACTTCCCACAATAAATCCTGCAGGTCCGTTTTGTGACGACGGTGCTGCAATTAATTTAACAGCTGCCAATCCGGGTGGAACATGGTCTGGTCCGGGAATCACAAATGCAGCTACAGGAACTTTTAATCCAACTGTTGCGGGAGCAGGTACACATACTATTACTTATACAATTCCGGGTCTTTGCGGTGACTTTGATACAGAAAACATTTTAGTAAATCCTCGTGCTGATGCAACAATCAATCCTCAGGTGAATGTATGTGACATTGATGCAGCTTTTAATCTTACCAGTGTTCAAGCGGGAGGAGTTTGGTCAGGAACAGGAATTACCGATGCAGCAAACGGTACTTTTGACCCGGGAATTGCAGGTCCCGGCACACACACAATTACATATCAAATTAATTCAGCTTGTCCGGATACACGTACGACCCAAGTCACCGTTGAGGAATATCTTGCTCCTACAATTTCAGCAGCCGGGCCATTTTGTGATGATGAAGCTGCCGTTAATCTTACCGCAGCAAACCCGGGCGGTACATGGTCAGGTACAGGTATCACCGATGCTGTAAACGGAACATTCAATCCTACAGTAGCAGGTGCTGGAACGCATACTATAACTTACACGATCCCCGGATTATGCGGTGATTTTGACACCGAAGACATTTTGGTAAACCCACGTGCAGATGCAACAATTAATCCACAAGCCTCACTTTGTGATAACTCAGCCTCTGTAACTTTAACAGGAATTCAAGCAGGCGGTACGTGGTCGGGAATCGGAATTACTGATGCTGTGAATGGTGTTTTTGATCCGGCTGTTGCCGGTGCTGGCACACATACAATAACCTATTCCTTAGGTGGGCCTTGTCCGGATGCGAAAACAATAAATATTTTTGTTGAGCCGTATGCAGACCCTACAATTACCCCTGCCGGACCGTATTGTGAAACAGCTAATCCTGTCAACATGCAGGCGGTGGACCCAACTGGAGTCTGGACCGGAACAGGAATCACAGATGCGGTAAATGGAACTTTTAATCCAACAATTGCCGGACCGGGAAGTCATGTAATTACATACACGACACCGGGAGGATGTGGTTCTGCAGATTCTGAAACGATTATTGTAGGTGCTATTGTGGATGCAAGTATTGCAGCTGTACCAAACCAATGTCATAACGGCGCACCGATCTTATTGAACGGAACTGATCCAAACGGTGTGTGGTCAGGGACAGGAATTACAAACCCTGCGAATGGAACTTTTGATCCGACGGTGGCTGGTCCGGGAACACATACGGTAACTTATACAATCACTGACATTTGCTCGGACAGTCAAACACAACAGATCTTAGTTTGGACGCC
>JADMKJ010000139.1 GCA_015478855.1 Proteiniphilum sp. | reverse complement strand
GGGGTCACTTCATTATCAAGCACTTACCGAATAAAACGGTAGGTGCTTTTTCTTTGGGTAAACAGTGGGTAAGCATTTTACACAAAATAACTATAGGTAACCGCCACTGATTGTTTTGCCCGTCTACGGGTTTCATGGGTGTCGGATGTTCCGCAATCCCATCCCTTCGGAGGTTGTTCGCCGGTCGAACCCTTTGCCATTATCCTGTACTGTGAAGGAGATCCGGTCGGGCTCCTGCACCAACTGCACATTGATCTGCGTAGCTTCGGCATGCTTAAGTCCATTGTTGACCAGTTCATGGATGCAGCGGTACACCATGATCTCCATTTTGCCGGGCAATCGGGCTTCATTCCCGAAATAATGAAAATCGGCTGTGGGGACGGCTGCGCAAAAATCAGTCAGTGAAACTTTCAGTCCATAGCGCAACAGCGATTCCGGCATCATATGGTGCGCCACACGGCGCAGTTCCTGTATGGAATCGTCCAGCATGCCCAAGGCTGTCTGGAAGCGGGAAACATCTACCGCTTCCAGTAAGACGTCGCCCTTCACTTGCGGCAGGTTCATCTTTATGGCCGATAGCATTCCACCTAATCCGTCATGCAGGTCTTTGGCCAGACGGGTGCGTTCGGCGGCTTCACCATCCAGCGTGGCTTGCACCGCCACCAGTTGTTTCTCCTGCTCCAACCGGTGGTTTTCCTCTTCAGCAAGTTTGCGGCGGCTCACGGCCAAACGGTAGCGTATAAGTGCGAAAGCCAGAGCTATGAGCAGAATAACTGCTCCGGCTATGCCCAGCCAGATGTACAATTGTCGTTGTTTTTCCAGGGCACCGATTTTGAGTTCTTTTTTTTCGGTTTCGTATTTTATTTCCATCGCCGACATAGAATGCTGGAAATTTTCATTGCTATAGCGATCGAGTGCTTCCCGGTATTTGTCCATATATTTATGGGTAAGCTCCGGGTGTCCAAGGTAAGCGTTGCCGATATGTTATTGGGGGCAGCAGTAACCCTGTCAGGTTGTACCAAAGACGATGATATCCAGCTTGAACCGGATGACAACTGTGAAATCATTGAAGTTTCCGGAACGATCAGTGAGCCCACGGTCTGGGAAGAAGGTTTCGTATATGTGATCAATGGTTCAGATGTAAGGGTAACATCCACGCTGACCATTGAGCCGGGAGTGATCATAAAAATAAAGGATGCCCGAATTGAGGTGGCAAACGGTAAGATTATCGCACAGGGTACGGCCCAGAAGCGTATTGTCTTCACCTCACTGGCCGATGACCGCTACTGTGGCGATAGTAACGGTGACGCCACTGCTACAACACCGGAAAGAGGCGATTGGGAGCAACTCTACCTTGCCGCCTCCACAGGAAGTGTGTTTCGATATGTTGATATATTTTATGCCGGACAGAGCAGCGGGGGCAATACCAAAGCCTTCAGTATTCAAAGTGAAACATCTGCTTCCTTTACTTTCGATCATTGCAAAATAGCGCATACCTTATACCTGCCGGGCTCTTCATCCTATGCATTTTACGGCACCTCAGCCATGAAAGATGCAAGTGTGAGCAAGTTTACCAACAATGCCCTCTATGATAATGGAAGACCTATTTATTTTGATGCCTTCTACCAGCTGGATCCAAGTAACATATTCCATCATCCCCAAGATCCTGCCATAACCAATTCGCATAATGGTATTTATTTAAACTTAAACACGGGTGGCAGCGGTCTATCGGTTAACTGGAATAACACCGAAGTACCGTATGTCTCAGAATATGTTAGTATGATGCAGGTACATCCCACAGCAACTATTCATATCAAACCCAATGTGATTGTGAAGTTTTCGAATCCAGGCGGAGGAATACAGTCCTACAATGGTAACGTACATTTAGATCCCACTGCTATCCTGACTTCCTATAAAGATGATGAACATGGCGGCGATACCAATGGAGATGGAATCACCACTACTCCTGTAGCTGGCGACTGGAAAGGCTTCCGATTTACAGATGGAGGAACAGGTGGTTATTGGATAAATGGATCAAATATCTTTTATGCAGCTAATTGATGGAGTATTTACAGCAACTTATTGACTATTATTTTAATAAATAACAAAAACAATGAAAAAAACAATCTTTACCCTCATGGCAGTTATTATTGCCCTCACTGCGCAGGCGCAGCAATTTCAAATTGGAACCACAACCCTCAATGCCGGTGTCGGGTTGGGAACCGCACTGGGCGGTCTCGGGAAAGCCCGTCCTGCCATTTCCCTGTCTGTTGATCACGGCTTGTGGGATATCGGCGGCCCCGGCGTGATCAGCCTCGGTGGTTATATCGGCAATACCGGATACAAGTACACTGACCTGGGCTATACCGCCAAATGGAACTATACCATCGTCGGTGTGCGAGGGGCCTATCATTACAACGGCTTTACCGACATTCCGGAGCTTGATATCTATGGCGGTGTGATGCTCGGCTATAATATCGCGAAATACACGTCAGATAGCGGTGATACCTCGCTGGGCAACAGCTACGGCAGCGGCCTTGGTTTTACCGGTTTTGTAGGCGGACGCTGGTTTTTCACTAATCGCATAGGTGCGTACGCTGAGCTGGGTTACGGTGTATCCACACTGAATGTGGGCGTTACCTATAAATTCTAAAGAAACAGAAGTCCGGCTTGCCTGCTTCTCAAAAGCCAAACCCTCTGAAAATCTTCAGGGGGTTTGTTCTTTCATGTTGTTAATCAGTTGACCGGAGTTTGGATAGGCCGGTCTTATGTACCATTCACAGCAGCGGCAGCACAACCGAGAGATGGGTATCGCTTCTCACATAGGTAGAGGTGACCTCATAGGTGAGCGACGTTGTCCCGGCGG
>JADMKJ010000138.1 GCA_015478855.1 Proteiniphilum sp. | reverse complement strand
AAACGAGGATCAATTCCCACTGTATCTTCGGCCTTAAAACGAACGTGTCCTTCCATATTGGACTGTCCCAGGCAGAGGTACACATGTGTTTCCTGTTTTGGTTGCATGGCAGTAGTATTTTTGTGACTGGTGCAGCCCATGCTCATCAAAAAGATGAAGAGGCCTGCACACAGAATCATTCTTTTTGGTTGCATTTTTTTGGTTTTATGTTTAAATTTAATCCGTTAGATGGTTATATCACTACAAGGGGATCCGCTCTTTTCAGGGGCCGGATCCCCTTTTGTATTATTTTGTTGCAAACACAACATTGTATGTTTTCACTACACCATTGAAATCACATGCAACAGTGGCAGTGCCGGTGGTTGAATTTGCCTGGGTCACATTCACTTTCACCTGTTTATGATCGGATGAGGCAGTGACAGTAGGCACAGTAGTTGCTCCTGAAGGAAGCGGGTATGTAGCTTCATAGAGATCGTAACTTACAATGCCATTGGCATTGGTCGATCTAACCGGTGTTTGTGGCAACACGATCTCTTTGCCGTTTACAGCAATGGAGATGGTTGGAACTACCGGTGCGGACAATTTCTTCTTTTTGGTGCTAAAACCAAGCCCCATCAAGTCGAAGAGCTCTGCAGAGCCGGCTCCTTCAGCCACCAGGAAAATGGCATGTTTCTGATCCAGATGATCCACAAACCGGGAGACATCAATCGTGTATTGGGTGGTCTCCCCACTGGCATTCGCTGGAACGATGATCTCACCAATCTTTGTTCCATTCCAGGTGTCGTTATCCCAGGGTCCGTCAAGCCATACATTGACTTTGAACGATTGGGTTGTCTTGGGAGCAAGGAACAGGTTGAAAGCAGTGCGGTTTCTCTTTTTGGTACCCTTGAAGGCTTTCAATCCTTTGGTGTCTTTTTTTAATCCGCCAAAACCAAAGTATTTATAGCCGATGATATGGCCATTCTTCACACCGCCCACAGTCATATGGTTATCCCAAATATCCCATGAATCTTGTTGGAGGCCGATCTCTGAGAGATAACAGGCATAACCTGCAGAGTAATACTGATAGGGATCGAGTCCATAGATATGAAATCCTTCAGAGGTGACTTCTGCACCATTGTATGCCTTGCCCTTACTATCGATAGCATTCCATTGCTGATCCTCTGCGTATGGGTTATAACCACGGATGGTTACCGTTCCTCCTTCGGAGACCGGCTTTTCGTCCCACTCCACCGAGATGGGTGCTACCATTGCCTGACGGGCAAAGCCAAAACCTCTCGGCGGTCTGTGATAAAATACATACCATTGGTCATTGATATATTCAATGCTGCCATGCGTGTTATGACCCGAATAGCTTGTCTCAATGGCCGATCCATCTTCGTTAAGTACCGGTGCACGCGAATCAACCAACACACCGCCGCTCTTCCAGGGACCCAGGGGTGAGTCGCCCACGGCATAGCGTAATGTGGAGTTGGAGCTGCTAATGCCATATTCAGGACCGGAATAACCACTGAAAACAGTGATAAACTTGTTTCCCACCTTGCGGATGGACGATGCTTCAAAAAAGTTGAATGTCTTCAGATCCTGATCAGGATATATCTGTGGATATTGAGTGCCTTCGGGGTCGCGGATTACGCCATAACGGGCACTGGCAGGAATAAAGTAACTGACCACCTCTGTTCCCGGACGAAGCGAGTACATGGTGTGTTGGTCCAACTGTGCTGCCAGCGATCGCTGAAAACCCCAATATCCGTATGCCCTGAATCCTATTTCATAATCGGGATCGTTTGGATCGGTCACATACTCAATATAGACGGCAGGGTCAAATCCGAGGATGCTGCCCGGAATGGTGCTTGTGCCTTCTTCATTCAGGTTGATGGGCGTAAAGGGACCGTCGGGGCGACTCCCTTTGGCAACCATTGCTTCCCTGCGGGGTCCCCGGCTGTGGGGATAGAGATAATACTCCTTGGTGCCATCTTTCTTTTTCACTTCCACCAGGTCTGGGGCATACATCACATCCCACTGACCGTTTACCTCATAGGTGAAAACGGCTCCTTCGTCGCGCCACTGCGTGAGATCCTCCACGGGTGCCGACCATACTCTGATGTCAGGGCCACAATAACTGGTGACTCTCAAGTCGTGTGAACCGATGATGTAGGCCCTGAATTTTCCCGGGTTGTCCGGATCCTCAAATACGCGGGGCTCACCATCGGGAAGATGTTCCCAAAGTGGAAGATAAGGGTTCCCTGCTGCCTTGTGTACAAACTTCTGAGGCGACTTTTGTTGCACCCACGAATTGCTTTGTGCCGATCCTACCGCCGAGGCAAACAAAAACATAGCGATGCTCACTGCGATGAGCTTTCCTTTTCGCGCTAAAAACGATAATTTTTTCATCAATGTTCAATTATAAAATGGTACAATATATATGCAAATCTGTTTTCTCTTTGTGCATTGCTCTCGCAGTGCAGTCATTTTCTTTTGTTAGCGGCTCTCGCTGTCGGGAATATGGCGACTGCTTTCGGGTGGACCCAGGTAGCTGGGTTTCAGTCCACCCGTGTCGATTACAATTTTTTGCAGTACGATGCCCGGCTCCAGTACACGGTAGCGCAAGGTGTGCATGCCCGGCTCGGTGAGGGTATGTGTAGTTACCGACCGGATGAGATGCTCCGCCTGCCACTGCCCCAGCTCCCCGCGGTAATGACCGTTGAAGTTGACCTGCTGCGGCTTACTGTCATCGAAGGAGACCTCATAGCGTAGTCCTTTGTTGTCGTTAAAATTGAGGGTGGGAGCCAGCAACAACTGCAATTCAATTTCACCGTCCGTTTCAAAGAGGATGTCATACTCCAGAGTTATCTCTTCTGTCGGTGCAGGATATTTATTTTGTGGCATAGTGGTTACCCCCGACACCGTTTTGCCGAAGTGAGGGATCACCTCCCAGTGGATGAGTTCTCCATTTTGCTGGCGGGCATAATTCTCAGCCTCGATGGATACAAACCCATGCTGCTCCAGGAAGATGTTGTCGTTGTTGGCCTCCTCCTCCGTGACATAGGTGACCTTTGGCATGATGTTGTGTGGCGGCTGCTGCCAGGAGAAATAACCAATGCGTGTCTGGTCCATCATATGCGCCCATTTGCCGTTGGCGATGACCGTGTTGTACTCAACCTGCAGCAGTGAGTCCCGCAGAAAACTTTCCTTCACCTGATCGGCGTAGTGGTTGGCCCGAATATCTTTTTTTACCACCAGCTGACGGTTCCTTGCAACCGCATAATACATCTCGTATAGATTGCTACAGGCATTCACGGGATAAAGTACCAGCTGATAATATGCATCCTTGTACGCAACCGGCAGCTGGTTGTATAACCTGAAGGCATCGAGTGCCAGCGAAAGGTACTCATTTACCACCCTTTCAAACTCACCATAGTTCTCCAGGCTGTAGGTACGCTCGTTGAGCAATTCCGGAGTTACTCTCCGGTTGTATTTTGCATAAAGGGTGATAATGCGGGCAATCTCTTTTGAGTGGGACCTGCCAAACTGTTGAGCTGCCCACTCTTCGGTATGACTCAACAGGTTTTGCGGATTGAATTGTCTGGGATTCCATGCCATATCGAGAAAGAAACTGATGGGATACTCCATCGGTTTGAGGTCCCCCACATTCACAATCCATAGCTTCTCAACGCCATGTTCATAGGCGAGACTCATCTGTTCCCACACTCGTTGAATGGGGTTGATGTTGATCCACTTTGAGTTACGGGGAGCACCCACATAATCGAAATGGTAATAGATACCGTAACCCCCTTCTCTGGGTTTGGCATTCATGGCGGGCAGCTTACGGATGTTTCCCCAGTTGTCGTCACAATAAAGTAGTGTCACATCGTCGGGCACTCGCATGCCATGGTCGTAGTAATCCTGTACCTCTTTGTAGAGTGCCCACACCTGGGGTGTCTGATGGGCCTTCTTACCGGTCACCTTTTCGATGATCGCCCGTTGATCATCCACGATCTTTTCGAGCAGGGCTATATTGACACCCTCTTCCATCGCTTCGTCGCCATCACCCCGCATGCCCACGGTCACCACCTTCTCCCAGTCGCGACTCCGTTCGATGCCATACTTCCACGATTGCTGCAACGCTTTGGCGTTCTTGTTGTAGTCCCAGATGTTGGGCAGGCTGTTTCGTTCCACATACCGATGCCAGTCGGTCTGTGCCATGGCCATCGGTTCATGGTGTGAGGTGCTCATGATGATTCCCATTTCATTTGCCAGCACCCCGTTTTGCGGGTCATCGTCATAAAAGGCACTGCCCCACATTGCCGGCCAGAGAAAGTTACCTTTCAGTCGCAGGATCAGTTCGAATACCTTCCCATAAAAAGCACTGTTGAACCCTCCGAAGGTAGCATCAGCCCAGCCGCTCAGCGCCGGAGCCTCATCGTTCAGAAAGATCCCCCTGTAAGTCACCGCTGGTTCTCCATCGCTATACACCCCTTTTTGAAAATAGAGCGATTCCTTGGGTGCTACCGGCACGTCGGCCCAGTAGTACCACGGTGAAACACCCATCTGCTTCGAGAGCTCATAAATGCCATAGATGGTGCCCCGCTTGTCGCTACCTGCTATCACGATGGCTTCCTTCACCCCCGGAAAGGGATTGGAAACCGACGTGATGAGATACATCTCATGCTTGCCCTTCAGTGCGTCGGCTGTCAGTATTTTACGTCCGATAAGTTCGTCTACTGCTGAGGCGGTGCCCAGCGTGCCAATAATGATCAGCGGCTTTTCAGTGGGAGTGAACCTCTCCAGTAGTCCGGGCTGCTGACCGGTAACCTTTGCATAGTCGTTTTGCAAGTCCGACACAGCTCTTTTGATTCCCTTATCCGCATTGTCATAAAGAAGGATGGAGGCAGGCTCGCCTGCTTCAAAGAGAACCACTGACTGGTTGTCATGCTGACTGGTGATGAATTGATCGGCGGCGGCCATGCGACCATGGCCACAGCTTATCAATGCAATCAGGATGAATAGTGTTTTTTTGTATGTCATCATTTTTTCTCCTTTCAGAAGTCATTCTATTTCCCCGTTTGGGGCAGAATGACCTGATAGTTTCCGCTAAGGTGCATCCATGCAAACAGATGCAGTAATCCATCATAGTACGCATCAAAGTAACCGTCTTCATAGGGTTCATGGCGGGAATTCCAGAAATGATCCACAAAAGCACGACTCTTATCATGCGAACAAACCAGTGATATGGCGGCTGAGCTTGAAACAAGGCCCAGAGAATGACGCAACGCCGTATAACCGCCTGCATCCAGAATCTCGCTAACCATGCTGCCATCCACATTGTACTGATCCACAAACTCTTCTACGCCCCGGGCATGGAGGAAATTCTGGATCTTATGTCCATACTCCTGTTGCCAGGCCTTATCTTCCATGGACCATGAGTAATCGAGAGCAATGTTCATTGGTACCCGCCAGGAGTCAAACCTGAAAGCATCACCAATGATCCTGCCACTATTGAGCAACGATCCGTCATAATTGCTATAGTCGGGATTGAGACCAGTCTCCGGGTGGATGGCTTTGTGGAGGTATTCCCTGCTTTTGCGTGCACACTCCCGCCAGTAGTCTGCTCTGCCATCTTCTGCCCATCGGGCCCACACTTCGTAAAAAGCTGGAACGTGATAAGAGGGATCAGTAAAGCCGCTTCCAAAACCAAGGGGCACGAAGGTTATCAGTTGGTGTTCGGGATGAATCAATGGTGTCACTCCCTTTTCGCCGGTCTTGTCCATCGAGCTGTTGAGGATGAACTGTGCCTCTGAAAGATAATCGATGCCGGTGTCATTGCCCCATCGGTTGGAGGCAAAAATAAGAGAGGTCACAAAATACAATTCACCGTCCGAAGCCGGCCCGTGTGAATTGGGTGTGCCGTCGGTGCGGCAGCTCCAGCGAAAGTAACCTTTCATAGGTTCTTCCTGGTGTTGCATATAATGTTTCGACCAGCGCCAGAGACGATCGAACATCTCCTTTTTATCCATTTGTACCGCTATCATCATGCCATATGACATTCCTTCCGACCTGACATCGTTATTCTTGATATCGGAGATATATGCCATTGTATCGCCGGTTTCGAAATAGATCTTGCGGGGACCCTCGAACAGGTCGCTAAAGGCTCCTTCCAGTCGGACATCGATCTCCTTTTGTTCGTAACCCATCTCAGCGAGCAGATTGCGATACCTTCCGGTTTCGAAAGCTCCTTTATCCCAGGGTTTCAGTGCTGCGGAAGTGCAGTTGGTAAGCTTGATACAACTCAATAGCATGATGACCATAAAATGGAAAAAAAACTTCTTCATCCGTCTATTTATTTGGTTGTTATTTGATCTTCAATCCGATAGTAATCGAAATCGGTGTATCCGCCAGACTCTTTGGTGGCATAATGGATCAGACCAAACCTGTAACCCATGAAGTGGGGCAGGGTATAGGCCATTTGCAGGGTATTGCCTATGGGGGTCCAACTCACACCATCGAGGCTGTAATAACAGCGCGCCTTATCGGTCCGTTCTTTAAAATCACATTCTATTTTCAGATGCACTCCGTTCTGTTGTAACGGGATGGATGCCACTTCTACCGGTTCATCCTTTTCGCCGTTGATCATCACTATTGCATAGCGGTCATCTTCCTTTTTGACCCCCACAAAGGCATATTTTCTTTGCAACGCAATCATGCCTGCATAATCGCCATTCTTCATCCGGGTAATTTCCACAAATGTGGAGGCAGCACTCTCCGGACCGAAGGCCCTTTGAGTAAGGGTATTCCTGGCCTGTAGGGGAGAGAGGTCTGTTCTTCCGGTAGTCAGCCTGAGGTAACCGGGTGAATCGGAAAGCGACCAGTAGCGGTTATCGGGATTGTGATTCCACTGCCAGTAAAGAGGCAGTGGATCATCGCCTTCTATCCTGTTGAATTCATCAGAAGCGACGATTCCCCATACACCCGTCTGTTCAGCTGCCGGGATATCAAGCGTATCGGGAACAGTACCTTCAACACCCAGCAGTGGCCAGTCGTTCTCCCATTTCATGGGCATCAGATACGGAATCCGTCCTACTGCCCCATAATCACGGAACATATAGGCATACCAGTCTCCTTTCGAAGTATCAATGATGCTTCCCTGGGCTATGCCACGGTCTCTGAGCATGAGTTTGCCCTCATAGGGGCCTGTGATCTCTTTCGCACGATGTACAATCACCGTACGCATATCGTTGGGGGGCCAGGTGATGTTGAAGAGATAATAATAACCATTGTGTTTCACCATCTGCGATCCCTCGGCAGGAAGACCCACTCTATCTGAAGCCACTTTGCTGGCATTGGGAATGATCACCTCGTGTATTCCGTTTTCTTTGAGTCCCGATACCTCGGGTGTAAGCTCAGCAATTCGGATATCACCTGCACCGTAAATCATGTAAACCCTGCCGTCATCATCAAAGAAAAGGGTATGATCATGCAGCACCGGTTCAAAGGTAGTCTCCTTCCACGTTCCTTTTTCGATGTTGTCGGTGGTGAAGACATGGGTTTTACCTGAAGTGGCCGAAAAGGTGGATACATAGAACAATCCGTTGTGATAACGGATGCTGCTGGCCCAGGAGCCGGCACCATAGGCATTCTTCCCATTCTCCAGCCGCAGCTTCTCATTATCGGCAAGTGTATCGTAGGCATAGCTTACCAGCCTCCAGTTCACGAGGTCCTTCGATTTCATGATGGGCAGGCCGGGACTCATGTGCATGGTTGTACTGCTCATGTAGTAGGTATCCCCCACACGCACCATGGCTACGTCGGGCACGTCTGCCCAGATAATCGGGTTGGTTGCTTTTGCTCCCTGATCTCCCTGTGCAGAGATGCTTTTCGCTGCAAAGAAAAGGAGGACTAAAAGAGAGAATGTAAAATGTTGTTTCATCGTTCTTTCGTTTTAATTAGGTGAATCGGAGAGATAGACTTGCCGGATGATGATCGGCTTATTGCCAGTCGACCAGAATCCGATGATGAAGAGATGGGATGGGTCCAGGCTGACCTGTTGTTCGCCAACTTTCTTGTACATATTTTGTAGATCGACCACGACGCGTCGTTTGTCGCCAAAATCATAGATTGCGGCCTGAGACCAATAATTGTTTTCGTCGAAGAGGCGGAAGGAGACACCGGAATCGTTGTCGTTACCCAGTTCCGCGATCAGGTATTTTTCGCCTGAGAGATCAATGCCTTTGTTGTACCACCATCCACCAAAACCATACTGACCGGTAATCAAAGTCTGTGTATCTTCTTGAAATGAACCTTCCTCAAAGATAGAGGGATTGAACATGGCTGCGGTCAGCGGAAAACTGGTCGCATGCACAGTGACAGTCACTGATTTGGTCACATTGCCCGGAGAGGTATAGGATGCAGTGACCACCGTTGTTCCATCTTTCAATGCTCTCATGACACCATGCTCATCTATCTCAACGATAGAGGCATCGGAGATCTGAAAACGGGTTTCACCGGTCACAGGTCGGGAAGAGCCATCGGCAAAGATAGCCATTGTGATCAGATAACGTTCTCCGCCAGTCAATATCTGCAGATTTTCATCGATATCAAATAATGCTAAGCCCTGCAATTCAGCCCCATCTCCACTCACTCCCGCAGCATATTCAGCAAACCAGTGATAGATGGGCCAAGGACAGGCTTCGGGATCGTTCAGGAAAGTGTATTGACCCGGAATACCCGGTGTGTTCTTGAAAGCTGCCAGCCGGTTGCATTCGGTAAAAAGCAGCCAACTCACATTTCCGGTCATGTCAGCAATATATTTAAAGTTGGCCCCGAATCCTGGTCCACCCACTGTACCGGTGAAGCTTTTGCCCCAGGAGGCTTCATATTTGGCAGGTGCCCAATCCATTTCGGTGACCATCACAGGTGCGATGTCGGCGATCGGTTTTACCTGCGCATTCCAGCCACGTTGGAAACTTTCATAACCGCCTCCCATGGTGCCTCCCAGCTCCACACTTGCCTCCTCGGTATCACTGCCATACCAGCCGGGATAGGCGTGTACCGCGTAACCGATATTGGTTCCCTCTACCGGATTGTATGCAAATCCGCTGAAAGAGGATTGATAACCCAGTCCGGGCACCCATACGATGTTGGTGGCATTGGCACGGATCTTATTGACAATGCGTTGACAGAAGGTTTTCATTTGGTCAAAATGTCCCTGTCCACTGCCGGCATAGGTACCATCGGGACCCAGTATGTCGACGGGTTCATTAGCCAGTTCAAACATGATGCCCGTGTTATTCTTTATTTTTGGATGGGCCGACACAATGCTCCATACTTCCTCAAGAAACATGTTGTAGTCGTCGCCCACTGCAATCTTATGGGGAGAAACCCCCGGGGGACGAAAAACCACATAGAGTCCCTTTTCATTGGCGTATGCTGCCATCGGGATAAATACCTCATCCAGATATTTTTTAAATCGTGTCGAAGAGAAACGTTCATGACCCTCGTAGCGTACCGAAGGTTTGCTCGTATCGTCACTCCAGTAGGGATCCATATGCATGCGGACGAAATTCATCTTCCAGCCGGCAGCCATGATCCCGTCGATCAACATTTTGTTATACCGCAGACATCCTGCGACATCGTAATTATTCCATGCGTCTTGGTTAAAGAAAGGGCTATAGGTCTGTGCAAACCCATGTAGATGGATGGTTTTCCCCTGTTCGTTCTTCAGGTATCTACCCTCAATATGAAGTTTTGGCAATACCGGTTCAGGCTCAGCCGTCTCAGGTGGATCTGTCACTGTCTCCTCCTTATCCTCCTCCAAAGGAGGTTCAGGCGGTAGTTCTTCGGTACAGGAGGCAAGCAGTAAACTGCATATGGATAGAAGTAAGACAAGGTGCATCGTTCTATGGATGTTTAAACGAAAAAAAGGGTAATGACAAGGTCGTAAAATACCTCGTCCTCTATAATACATGACTAAATTAGAAAAAAAATAATGTTTTCGTGTCAAAATAACAACAGAATTTCTATAAGTATGATTAATTTGATGAGAGTACTTCGGCTTTTATCAAACTTTTACCGAAGTACCTTAAATTTCTTTCAAATGTATTTTACATTTAAAAGCAGTTTATTTTGACTCCTCAGTGGAGACCTTACTAATAAGTTGTTTTACAACCGATTTGGGTTGATGGTCGCGATCGAACAGCAGCGGATAATCGGTCCGTCCTCTAGCAGGGAAATTGTTTTTCCACGAATCGCCATCGCTTACGCCCCACATTGTCACGCGTAACATATGATCGCTGTTATCCAGAAAGAGATGAAAGAAATCCATCATTCTGTTGTTCCAAGCGAGCTTTACATCTTCGGGTAAACCTTCGGTATATGGGTCGATTTCCTTGCGGTATGCTTCACGGTCGGCCAGGTTGGCTCCACCCATACGTCTTGGTTCGGGCAGAGGACTCAGGTCGAATTCGGTAACCAGCACCTTCACACCTGCATTGGCATAATCATTAATTGTTGCCTGGTATTCTTCAATGGTGGGGTTAGTCATGCCCACGTGAGCTTGCATACCAATTCCATCGATGCGGATTCCTCTTTCTTTCAGGGTATTGATCAGTCGGACCACTGTCTCTCTTTTACCGGGATACCATTCGTTGTAATCATTGTAGTAAAGTTCAGCTTCCGGATCGGCTTCCTGTGCGTATTGAAAGGCAAGCGGAATAAACTCTTCACCAAGGATCTCGTAAAATTTACTTTTACGATAGGATCCATCTTCCAGAATGGCTTCGTTTACCACATCCCATCCCTTGATCACACCTTTATATCGTCCTACCACGGTGGAGATGTGATCTTTCATTCTGCTTTTCAGCTCTTTGGGTGACACATTTTCACCGTTTTCGTCCACACAAAACCAGGGGGGTAACTGTGAATGCCAGATAAGGCAATGTCCGGTGATGGCCAGATTGTTGTCGGTGCCAAACTTTACAAATGCATCGGCATCGGTGAAGTCATAACGACCCTTTTCTTTCAGGAGTTCACCCGATTTCATGCAGTTCTCGGCCACAATGGCGTTGAAATGCTCCTGTACAATGCGGACAGCGGCCGTGTCTCTGCCGGATGACTGACGGGTGTTCAATGCAACACCGATCAGAAATTTGTCCTCAAGTACATCTTTTAATGTGGGATCTTTTTTCACCACATTGTTACTGCAGGCCTGTAGCGTAAATGCAGTAAGCAGCAAGAATACAATTTTCATTCTTTTCATGTTATTTAATGATCTGTTTATAGAGTGTGTTTTTTTGCGTGTTGATTACGGAGTATGGTTTCCGTGGCATCTCTTTGTTTTCTCAATTTATCGCTGATACAAATAAACCATTTTTAACTGATCTTCTTTTCCCAAATTAGATAATTTTATCCATCATTTAGGTATTAAAGAGATGGCAATTCTACTAAGAGGCAGTTTGTTTATCCAATTAATCAAAGAAATTCAATGGTTTCGTTGATATTGTTCCATTATCCGGTATATCCGGAAATGGGAGCGTTTTTTTTCCTTTACTCAGTGCTTTGAATGTTTTGTTAAACATGTCTATTAGATAAGTACAACGCTGGTGCAACTTCGTTCTAACTTCATTGTAACTTCGTTGTAACTTCGATTAAAATCGAAGTTGTACCCTTTCAGATCCAGTGAAGGTGAGGAGAAGAGTCTACGAAAGATAGGTTAAGTATGTATGATGATACACCAACGTTACGAGAAGGATACTGGAAGAAATGACGTAAGTTCACCGAAGAACAGGGCAAATGGGATCAAATGTAAAGCACAAAAAAAACCCGTAAACGATTCCTAGAAAGGAAGAATTCACGGGAGAAAAAATAACTACATATGCCTATTTCTGCACATCCTGAAAAAGAAGAGGCGCAAATTCCCTGAGTGAACGGCGCCATGTAAGCCATTCATGGGCACTTCCCTCCGATTCATAGTAAACCACATTCTTTAGTCCTTTTGCCTGTAATGCTTCTGCGAATGCTTTTACTCTTTCGGGTCTTTCACCTGAACCAATGCTTAAAAACATCAGTTTGATCTGTTGATTGAACTGCTGCGGATTGTTAAAGATGCCGTTATACATCGTGTCAATCTGGTCCACACCACCTGCGCCACCGCTGAATCCGCCCAGATAGGCAAATTTATCCAGATTGGGCATAACCACCTGAAAAGTATGCATGCCACCCATTGAAAGACCGGCCATGGCACGACTCTCACGGTCTGTTTTTGTACGGTAGGCAGCGTCGATCATCGGAACGATCTCCTTCACCAGCAGCTCGGGAAAAATACTCAGGAACCTGAAGGGTGGAGCGGGAGGAGCAGGTCTCTGCGCTGTAGGAGCAGCAGGTGGAGCAGCAGGAGGAGTTGCGCCGGCAAGGAACGCGTTCATGCGTTGGTCGTCAAATCTACCCATCGGCTCACTCCCCGGGAGTCTTGCGTAACCGCGGTCCATGACGACAATCATCGGTACCGCCTTACCTTCGGCAATCAGGTTGTCCATGATGTCCCCCATACGCCCCTGGAATACCCAGCCTGTTTCATCTTCACCGCCGCCATGCTGCAAGTAGAGCACCGGGTAACGTTCATCGTTGTTTTGGTCGTATTGAGGTGGTGTATATACGTAGCTCATACGCCATGTCTGCGTCATTTCCGACCAGTATCTTTTCATGCGTATCTCACCATGCGGTACATTTTGTGTCTTGTCGTAGGGTAATCCTTCGGGTATTTCGATGGCACTCACCCATTTGCTCATGCCGTAATAGGATTTGGTAGCAGGGTCAGCAACATTCACACTGTCAATGATGAGCTGGTAATAGTGGAAGCCCACAGCCTCCGGCTCAGGAGATACATAGGTCCAGTATCCGTCTGCTTCCCGTGTCATGGGACCGCGAAAACTGATCTGCACTTTTTTTGCATAGGGTGCAAATACGCTGAAATAGGTGTTTCCTTCCGCATCTACACGGGGCCATTGTGCTCCGTCAAGATTATGCTCATTGGGGAAAGTACCTTCCGGGAATGATTGTGCGACAGTGATCAGCGGAAAGATCATCAACGCAAGTAGAATGATGCTCGTAACTTTTTTCATTTGGATAAAATTAAAGTGATCTATAAGAAAATATTTTAGTATGATTATTCAATTCATTCACTGTAGTGGTAAAGATAACCTGCCGGAGGAGCAAATCACTTCTCACTCCGGCAGATCGTCATCAGAAAACGAAAAGGTGTCTTATTCCCAACCAGGGTTCTGGATCAGGTTCGGATTAATAGATGTAACGTTGTATGGATAAGGAAACCACTCATGCTTACCTTCAGTAAAGCCAACCTGCTTGCCCGCGTTAGGCTCTGAGAAGGTTATATATCCTCTGTGAGCAGGTTCTCCATCGTTGATGAATGCATCCTTGAGTGAAGGGATCTTCTTACCTGCATTCCTGGCCTTGTCAAATTCTCCCCAGCGTTTCATGTCAATCCATCGTGAGCCTTCCATCCATAATTCATAGTTGCGTTCTTTTTTCACGTCAGCCAAAATCAGGGATGCACTCACATAATCTGACCCGGCACGTTGCTGCACCATTTGCAGATACTGAAGACCATCATTGTCGTTCGTCTGAGCGCAGGCCTCGGCATACATCAGCAGTACATCAGCGTATCTTATGATGATGAAGTTGTTAAACCTGTACCAGTTGGTTGAACGATCTTCTTTCGCAACGATATGCTTTCTCTGTAGATATTCACTCTGACCGTAAAGTCCGTCAGGATTGACAATCCCTCTATCCGGATCTGCCAGCTTCTGTGCCTTGGTCATACTGTTTATATCGCCATTGTCACTGGGCCACTCCAGTTCGGTAAGGAATTCTTCATAATTGATGATGGTCGCTTTACGTCGGAAAGATTCGCCATCATTTGCCGCGAACTCTTTTGCAAACTCATTTTCTATAGCCAGACCACCCCATCCCTGATCTGCCTGCATAGTGGGTGAAGCTGCAAGACGGGACGATCTCCATCCCCAGAGATTCATTTCCATCCATGTAGAGCGTTGGATCTTTCCGTCCCAGTCACCGATGCTGGCATTGTTAATAAGATTCAGCTCAAAAACTTTCTCTTCGTTACCGTCACCAGAGAGATGAAACAGGTTTCCGAATTCTTCACCGGGTACAAGCGCATACTTACCTGAAGAGATCACATTTTTAAGTGCTGTTTTTGCACCTGCATAGTCACCTGCGTTGAGAAGTGCCTTTCCCTGTACAGCCCAGGCAAATCCCTTGGTCACTCTCACCGCACCATCCTTGTCTGTAGTGCTTTTACGTTCGTCAAGATATTGTACCGCCTCGGCACATTCCGTTGCACACCACTTGAGCAGATCCTCGTGGCTACCTTCAAAGTTTGTGGGTTTGTCTTCGGCTGCAAGAAGATGATCAATAAGAGGAGGGTTACCCCATGCCAGAGCTGCTATCATATGACACCAGGCACGGATTACTCTCGCCTCAGAAATACAACGGTCTTTTACTGCACTCTCACCATATTCGAAATTATCGATCACGAGGTTTGAGTGGTAGATCACGAAATATAAACGTCTGTACAATTGATATACAACAGCGCTTTGTGAATCGAAACGAAATTCATTGATGCTGGCGAACTGATCATTATCACCATAAAATTCACCTGCTGCGAGCACGTTGTCTGCACAGTAGTTGAATATGATGTTGTAAGGAACGTATATACCGTCATTACCGCCGATATTTGTGATGAAATCACCATACAGATTAACAAGTGCTGATTCAGCATCCTCATCAGTCTGATAAAACGACTCTATACTTATCACACCCTTCTGGGGTATTTCCAGGTTAGCCTCGCTGCAAGCAGTGAATAGAGCAACTGCAAGCAATAGTAAGGGGAGTATATATTTATTTTTCATATTAATAAAAGTATTGAATTAGAATGTTAAGTTAAGTCCAAATGTTATCTTCTTGGATTGAGGATAGGTACCGTTGTCAAATCCTGCACGCTGAGGAGCAGTGCTGACAGTAGCTGTCTCAGGATCAACCCCGGGATATTTGGTAAAGGTGAAGAAATCATCCAGTGAAACGTAAAACCTCAGTCTGTTGATAAGTGCCTTCTGGGTGATCTCTGCCGGAAGGGTATAACCGAGCTGGAGTTGTTTAATCTTGAAGTATGCACCGCTGAACATGGAAGCCGAAGAACCCCAGAAGTGCCAGTCATTTGCCACAGCCTTGGGGTCAGGCATGGAGGCGTTCTTGTTGTCCGCTGTCCATGCATTGTCGTAGTAATACTTTAGTGAATTACGCATGGGAGTATCTGCACGGTATAATACAGTGAAGATATCATTACCTCCAACGCCGGCACCAAATAGGTTTAGATCCAGTCCTTTATATTCAAGACTGATGTTCACACCATATGTGTAATCAGGAATTGCCTTTCCGATATAGGTCATATCGCCATCAGATATTGTCTTATCACCATTCACATCACGGATAATTGCTTCACCCGTTTCGGGGTTCACACCATCGTACT
>JADMKJ010000137.1:11466-15608 GCA_015478855.1 Proteiniphilum sp. | reverse complement strand
AACGAATAGACAACTATGCATGGTTGAGAGATAAGAACAACCCGAAGGTGATCGCCTACCTGAACGCCGAGAATGCATACACCGAGAGCGTGATGGCATCCACCGCCGGCCTGCAGCAGACCATCTACGATGAGATCGTGGGCCGCATGAAAGAAGATGATGAGAGTTATCCTTCATTTAGAGATGGCTATTACTATTACAGCCGCACCGAAAAGGGAAAGCAGTACCGAACCTACTGCCGCAGGAAAGGATCGATGGAGGCTGCGGAGGAGATCATCTTCGATCTCAACAGCATGGCTGAGGGTAAAACGGCATTCATTTTTGCAGGTTACTCCATCAGCCCCGACAATAGCAAGGTGGCCTATTTCTATAATGAGACCGGTTCCTATGCCGAATATCTGATGAAGATAAAAGATCTCACCACAGGTGAAGAGATCGGCTTCAGCGTCGACGGTGCCACATCCGCAGCATGGGCAAATGACAACAGGACACTTTTCTACAGTACCATAGACAACACATTACGCTCCTACCGTATCCATCGCCAGGCACTCGATGAGCCGCAGAGCACGATCATCTATGAAGAGAAGGATCCTAAGTTCACCACCTACGTCTCCGGCAGCAAGACCAAAGATTTCATCTTCATCGGCTGCTCCAGCTCCACCACCTCCGAAGAGTGGTACATCGATGCGGACAAGCCGCACGGCACGTTTAAGTGTTTCCTCCCCCGTGTGCAGGATGTGGAGTATAGTGTCTATCCGCATAAAGAGAAGTTTTTCGTGCGATATAAAGACAGGGAGAACCTGAATGGTAAGATCTACGAGATGCCCCTCACCGGTTATGAAGAGCGTTCAACATGGAAGGAGTTCATGCCGCACAACAGCGAGGTACGTATTGAAGGGATTGATATACTGAAGGAGTACGTGCTCCTTGAACTGCGCAAAAACGGGCTGAGTGAGATCATCGCCAGGCCTGTGTCGGGTGATGATGTGAGAACCCTCTCTTTCCCGGAGCCGGTTTACACCGCTTCACTCAGCGGCAACCCGGAGTATGATGCCACCACCTTCCGCTATTCATACACATCACTCAACCGCCCGACCACACTCTTTGAGTACAACATCGCTGACGGTGAGACAGTGAAGCTGAAGGAGCAGGAGATACCCTCCGGTTTCAACCCCGATGATTACGTGGTCGAACGCCTGTGGGCTGACGCTGCTGATGGTGTCAGAGTACCCATGGCCATCGTTTACAAAAAAGGATTGAAGAAGGATGGCAGCAACCCCGCCCTGCTCTACTCATACGGCAGCTATGGCAGCAGCTCCGATGTCTACTTCAGCGCCAGCTTCTACAGCCTTATCGACCGCGGATTCGTCTTCGGCATCGCACAGATCAGGGGTGGCAGCGACCTGGGTGAACAGTGGTATGAAGATGGTAAGCTGATGAAGAAGAAGAACACCTTCACCGATTTCATCGCTTGCAGCGAGCTGCTGATCAACGAGAACTACACCTCCTCCGACAGGCTGGCAGCGATGGGTGGCAGCGCCGGGGGGTTGCTGATGGGTGCCATCGTCAACCAGCGTCCTGAACTCTACCAGACCATCGTGGCACAGGTACCCTTCGTCGATGTCATCAACACGATGCTCGATGAATCATTGCCACTCACCACGGGTGAGTATGAGGAGTGGGGCAACCCCAACGTGGAGGAGCAGTATAACTACATCCTCTCCTACTCACCCTACGACAATGTCTCCGCACAGGATTACCCTAACATACTGATCACGGGAGGTATCAACGACTCGCAGGTGCTCTTTCATGAGCCGGCCAAGTGGACCGCCAGGCTGCGGTCACTCAAGACAGATGACAATATCGTGCTGCTGCGGATGAACATGGACTCAGGCCACGGTGGTGCCACCGGTCGTTACGAAGGGATCAAAGACACTGCTTTCGAGTTTGCCTTCATACTGAACCGGGTCGGCATCAACCGGTAATCACCTTCATAATGCAGTCACAGGCAGCCATGCTGAGCAATCTGTTGAACAAAATGAGCTGAGAGAAAATGAAGAAACTCCCCCTGCACTGGCAAATAGTAATTGGAATGGTCCTGGGCGTGCTGTTCGGCCTGCTGATCAGTTCCTTCAGCTGGGGAGCCAGGTTCGTGAATGACTGGATCGCGCCCTTCGGCACCATCTTTATCAAACTGCTGAAGCTGATCGCCATACCGTTGATCTTCACCTCGCTGGTGAAGGGTATCTCCGACCTGAAAGATATCTCCAGCTTCCGCAACATCGGCGTGCGTACCATCCTGATCTATATCTCCACGACAGTGGTAGCCATCATCATCGGGCTGCTGCTGGTCAACACGCTGAAGCCGGGCGCAGGTGTATCACCCGAAACCATCGATGAGCTCACGCGGACCTATGCCCAGGATGAGTCAATCACCTCCAACATACGTGAAGCAACACAGCAGGAGAAAGGACCTCTCTCCTTCCTGGTGGAGATGGTGCCCGACAACATCTTCGCGGCATTCGGCAACAACAGCCTGATGCTGCAGGTGATCTTCTTCGCCATCGCCTTCGGCATCTCCATGCTGCTGATAGATCCGAAAAAAGTGAAGCCGCTGAACAAACTGATTGACGGCCTCAATGAGGTGATCCTGAAGATGGTCGACCTGATCATGCTGATGGCTCCCTTCGCCGTTTTCGCGCTGCTGGCACAGATCATCGCCTCCTCCGGAAATATGGAGATACTGCAGAAGCTGCTCTTCTATGGTGTCACCGTGGTAATCGGACTGGCAATCATGATCACCTTCTATCTGCTGGTGGTCTACCTCGTGGCCGGCAAATCACCCGGGTGGTTCATCAAGGGGATCGCGCCGGCACAGCTGCTGGCTTTCTCCACCAGCTCCAGCGCCGCCACACTGCCTGTCACCATGGAGAGGGTGACCGATCACCTGGGTGTGGACAATGAAGTGTCGAGCTTCGTGCTGCCCGTGGGTGCCACCATCAACATGGACGGCACCAGCCTCTATCAGGCGGTAGCTGCCATCTTCATCGCGCAGGCTCTTCACTTCCCGCTCGAGTTCACCGACCAGCTGATTATTGTCCTCACCGCCCTGCTCGCCTCCATCGGCTCAGCGGCCGTCCCGGGCGCCGGGATGGTGATGCTGGTGATCGTGCTGGAGTCCATCGGCTTCCCTGCCGACAAGCTGGCGATAGGGCTGGCACTGATCTTCGCCATCGACCGCCCGCTGGATATGCTGCGTACCGTGGTGAATGTCACAGGCGACTCCATGGTGTCGGTGGTCGTGGCTAAATCGCTGGGGAAGCTGCATAAGAAGAAAACATCGTCTCATCATTCAATCAGATCACTATGAAACCGAATCTAACCTCTGTCACCATCGCTCTGCTACTGATTGCAACCCTGTTCACGGGAGCACTCTCATGCAAGCAGCTGACCCGATCAAAACAAAACAGCACTGCTTCGGCTAACTACCTCAATTTCTGTGCCGGATGCCACGGCGACAACCTCGAAAAATTTGCCGCCGGCAAATGGATGGAAGAGAAAGGCACCGCCTCCATCGAGAAGAGCATCAGGGAGGGCATCACCTCCATGGGTATGCCTGCATTTGCCAACACCTTCAACAGTGGTGAGCTGAAGGAGCTGGCGCGCTATGTGAAGAATGGCATCCCTGCCGACCGCACACAGTTGCAACCGGCGCTGACAGCTGACGGCATCGTGACCTCCGAGCTGCATAACTTCCTTATCGACACGGTGGTCACCGGGCTGGAGGTGCCCTGGGGACTTGCTTTCCTTCCCGACGGCCGCCTGCTGATATCGGAACGTAAGGGAACTCTCCACACCTTCGCCAACGGCGTGCTCTCAGCACCCATCGGGGGACTGCCCCCCATCATGGCCGGGGGACAGGGGGGACTGCTCGACCTGGCACTCCATCCCGACTACAACGAAAACAAGTGGATCTACTTCTCCTACTCAGCGCTGGACACCACCAGCAGCGAGCGGGTCGGCGCCACCGGCGTCATGCGTGCGCGCCTGCAGGGTGATCGCCTCACCGACCAACAGCTGCTCTTCACCGGCACACCTGCCACCAACAGGAGTCACCACTGGGGATGCAAGCTGGCCTTCGA
>JADMKJ010000137.1:0-11366 GCA_015478855.1 Proteiniphilum sp. | reverse complement strand
GCTTCAACATCCTGGTCGGCTCACTCCGCTTCGATTATGTGGAACGGGTGGTGCTGGAAGGCGATCGTGTGGTGCACACCGAGAAGCTGGCCGAAGGAATCGGCAGGGTGAGGAATGTGGTGATGGGGCCCGACGGGCTGGTCTATATCGGACTGGAAGAACCGGGCATGATCGTACGATTGGTGCCGGTGGAATAGAAATTGAACGATGACGAGACAAGGATCCCTGCTACTGCTTATATCACTTGTTGTTGCGATGAATGCCCTGTCGCAGCAGCACACATACCAGGAAGCAGACTCAACCATCCGGCTCGGTGAGGTGGTTGTCAATGCCTATCAGGTCAACACACGGCAGCATCAGCTCCCCGGCAGCATCTCCCTCCTCGCCGGAGAGGAGATAGAGCGGGGCGACGGCAACAGCTTTGCCAACATCCTTCATGCCATGCCGGGCATCTATATGCACAGCGGCACCTACGCCACCAGCCGCATCGTCATCAGGGGCGTGGGCAGTCGCACACCCTACAACACCAACCGTATCAAAGCCTACCTGAACGATATACCCATCACCTCCTCCGACGGCATCTCCACACCCGAGGATATAGACCTGGGGGGGATCGCACGTATGGAGGTGATCAAGGGTCCCGCCTCCGCCCTCTACGGCTCGGGGCTGGGAGGGAATATCAACCTCTACACCCCGCAGGGCGGGGGTGACAGTGGCAGCGCCCTACTGCAATATGGCAGCTTCAACACACTCAAAGCCGCTGCAGGAGGAAATATGCAACATAACAACCTGCAGATAGGCGGTCAGATGAGCCACCTCCGCTCCGACGGTCACCGTGAGAACAACCGCCTGCGCCGCACAACGCTCCTCTCATCCGGCAGATGGCGGCAGCCCTCCTGGTCGCTCAGTTACACGTTGCTCCTGATCGACATGAACGCGCAGATACCCAGCTCGGTAGGCAAGACGCTCTACGAGACAAGCCCGGAATCGGCTGCAGTCAACTGGAAGGCGGTGGAGGGTTTCAAGGAGTACCAGCGTGCCATCGCCGGCATCACCCTCACCAACCGGCTGGCTGACAACTGGAGCAACCGCCTCACCCTCTTCGGACGGTGGGCCGACAGCTACGAACGGCGCCCCTTCAACAACCTGGATGATGGCACGGCGGGGGGAGGCATACGTAACCGGCTGAACTATCATAGTGAAAAGTTCGATCTGCTGCTGGGAGCAGAGTGGCTCAGCGACAGCTACCGCTGGATGCTCGACCTGGAGAATGAGATGATCAACAGGAACAGGGAGCGGCGTCATCAGGGTAACCTCTTCGGGATGGTCTACTGGCGGCCCGCAGAGCGGTGGAACATCTCCCTGGGAGGAGCGGTGAACAGCATCCGCTACCGCCTGACCGATCAGTTTCCCGATAACGGTGACCAGAGCGGCAGCCGTAACTTCCCACTGATCTTCTCACCCCGCGTGGGAATCAACTACGCTCCCTCATCAGCCCTGGCGCTCTACGCCTCCGTGGGTCACGGCTTCTCGATGCCGTCGCCCGAGGAGACGCTCCTGCCGGAAGGAGACATCAACAGGGAGCTGGAGCCGGAGCAGGGGATGCAGTATGAAACAGGCATACGGCTCAACCTCTTCAACAGCGCCACGCAGCTGGAGGCATCGCTCTACCTTATCAACCTCAGCAACCTGCTGGTCACCAAGCGCCTGACGGAAGATATCTTCACCGGCATCAACGCCGGCAGGACAAGACATGCAGGGCTTGAGCTGATGTGGCGGCAGCAGCTGTTTGATCACCCCTCCTTCCCCGGCAGCCTGATGATGCATGCCAACTACACCTGGTCACGCAATCGGTTTATTGCATTCACCGACAATGATGAGCGTTACGACGGGAACAATCTCCCCGGTATACCCGCTCATATGACACAGGCAGGCCTGCTATGGCAGCCGCTGCCACAGTTCAGCGTGGAGGCTCAGCTCCAGCAGATCGGAACGCAGTATATCGACGATGCCAACAGCCTCACCAATAAGGGTTACTTCCTTGGCAACATGAAAGCATCATGGCGCATTTTTGCCGGCAGGAGCGGTGACGCAACGCTGTTCGCCGGTGTGAACAACCTCACCAACACGCACTACGCACCCATGCTCACGGTCAACGCTGTCGCCTTCGGCACTGCCGAGCCCAGGTACTACTACCCCGGCATGCCGAGACACTACTATGCCGGGGTATCGTGGCACTTTTAACCCGCGAGGGTCTGCATCATCTTATCCAGGTTAAGGCTCCGCGCAGAGGCATCGAAGATCTTACGGTACTCGCCATCCTGTGCGTAGAGAGATTCGTGACTCCCCGACTCCACCATCCGCCCCTCTTTCATCACATAGATGCTGTCGGCATCGACAATCTGCGAGAGTGAGTGGGAGATAATGGCTACGGTACGGTTCTCCTTGATGGCATCAAGGCTCATCTTGATATGCTCCGTGGCGATGGCATCGAGGCTGGCGGTAGGCTCATCGAGGAAGATCACCGGTGGGTTCTTCAGGAACAGCCGCGCGATGGCGATACGCTGCTGCTGGCCGCCGCTCAGCTGCTGTGCATCGGTATCATAACCGGCAGGCAGCTCCAGCACCTGCTCATGCAGGTAGGCACTCCTTGATGCTTCCACCACTTGCTCACGTGTGGCTCCTGTATCCCCGTAGAGAATATTGTCATATATGCTCCCCTTGAAGATATGGTTCTTCTGCAGCACCAGCCCGATGTTATCACGCAGTGACTCGTTATCATACTCCTCCAGCTCCAGACCGTCGAGATAAACCTGACCACTGTCGGGCTGATAGAACTTGCACAACAAGTTGATGAGCGTGCTCTTTCCCGCACCACTCAATCCCACGATGGCGGTTGTCTTCCCCGGCTTAAGGGTGAGGCTCACATCATAAAGGGCCTGCTTGCCGTTGGGATAGGTGAAGTTCAGATGCTCCACGCTGAACGCTCCCCGCACCTTCTCAGCCTTCACCCTGCCGCTCACCTCCGGCGCATCATCGTCACCCAGCACAGTGAAGAACCCGTCGGCATAGATCACCGCATCGTTCACCTCATCATAGATACGGTGTAGCTGCCCTATAGGTGCGGAGACATTGCGGAAAAGCATGATATGCATCATGATGGCACCGATGCCCATCTGTCCGTCCAGCACCAGATAAACGGTAAGGATGATGATCAGCACCACGCCTATCTGCTGGATAAAAGACTTCAGGCTCTCGTAGATGTAACTGGTCTGACGCGTCTGCAGCTGATTGTTCAGCATATCCATCTGTACATCGTACTGCTTCTTCCCCTCCAGCTTCTCACGCACGAAGCTCTTGATCACCGTGATCGAGTCGATGATGTTGATCAGCCCGTGATTCTTACGCTCGCGCTGGCCGCGCAGCTCCATGCGCCACCCCTTCAGCCTCCTGGCCTGTCGCTGGCTCACGTAGAAGTAGGCCGGCACAATGATTGTCGCCAGCAACCCCACATAGAGATTGGCATGATACATCACCACCAGGGCGATGATGGCAGTGGAGAAGAGCGGCAGGATATCGAGGAAGAAGTTCTGCACCAGCCGTATCAGGCTCTCCACACCACGGTTGATGCGTGTCTGCAGCAGGCCGGTCTGATTATCCGGCTCGGCGTAGAACGCCATCTTATAGGTCAGTATCCTCTCCACCGCTGCCTGTGAGAGATCACTCCCCACCCTGATCCGTATCTTCTCACCAAAATATTTCTGTCCGAACCGGATACCGATATTCAGCAACTCGTTACCCAGCATGATCAGAGAGATGATGATCAGCAAACGGATCCCTTTTTCAAACGGATCGGATTCACTCAACAGGGCCTGCACACGTGTGACTGTCTCATTCACGATGAGAGGGTTCACCTGTGCGGCGAATGAGCCGACAAGCGTGAGTAAGAGTGTCCCTGTGATCATTCTCCTGTAAGGTTTTACAAATGGCAGCAGGTTCCGGAAAAGTGCGTTAAACGATTGTTTGTTGGTTTTGTTGGTTTTGTTGTTATTCATTGGCCGTTGGACACCTGAAAAAGCAAAGAGTTTAATTTTTCAGCAGCCATTTTTTTTGGTCTCTGCGATCAAAAAACTATCTTTGCGATTATGGTTGGACACACGAAAATAATAATCAGGACGGTTTTGTACTTTTTTCTGATCATTTTTACTGCTTCATGCGCTCTCAAACAGGAGAAACTATCTGCTGATACCGACAACACGGAAGAAGCGAATAAGCGCTTTGCATACGGCATATGCATTGATTCACTGGCGATGACGCATCATATGATAGAGAAAGGAGATCATCTCTCCTCCATCCTCACAAATATGGGGTTCACGGGATCAGACGCAGAACAGATCACACGTACGATTTCCCCCTATTACCCCCCTTCAAAACTACAGATCGGAAACAGATATGCGGCCCTCACCACCCGCGATTCAATAGCCGCCATACAGTACCTCGTTTTTGAAAGATCCAGAACCGATTTTGCGGTGGTCGATCTGAGTGGTGACACCCTCAGAGCGTATGAATCCTCAAAACCGGTTACCTTGCAGCGCAGGTATTGCGAGGGGACCATCACCTCTTCGATGTGGAATGCGATCATCGGATCGGGAGCCCCCCCGCTGCTGGCTCTGAAGCTGTCGGATCTCTATGCCTGGCAGGTTGATTTCTTTGATATCAAACAGGGCGATTCGTTTCGTCTGATCTATGACGAAGCATGGATAGATGACACCACCTATGTGGAGATCGCTTCTATCGAAGGGGCCGTGTTCACCCATCAGGAGAGGGATTACCTGGCTATTTCCTTTGAGCAGGATACAGTAAGGGAATATTTTGATGAGGAGGGCAACAGCCTGCGAAAAGCATTCCTGAAAGCACCTCTCGACTTTTTCCGTATCAGCTCCCGATTCTCCAACGCCCGTTTCCATCCTGTGTTGAAACGTTATCGCCCGCATCACGGCGTGGATTATGCGGCCCCCTCGGGTACACCGGTGAAAACTGTTGGCGACGGCGTGGTGATTGAGAAGGGATATCAAAGAAACGGAGCCGGCAACTTTCTGAAGATAAAGCATAACAGCAGTTACACAACTACCTATATGCATCTGAGCCGGTTTGCCAAAGGGGTGAAGAAAGGCAGTTCAGTTAAACAGGGGGAAGTGATTGCCTACGTAGGCTCCACGGGTCTCTCCACGGGTCCCCATCTCGATTACCGGGTACATAAAAACAACCAGCCGGTCAACCCGCTTAAAATGGAGATACCTCCCTCCTATCCGGTAAAGCCTGAACTAAGAGACAGTTTTATGGTCGTCCGCGACAATATGCTGCAGCAACTGGATAGTTTGCAACAAGCATGGCAACCAAATGTGCTGACTCCTGATTCATTAAGTCAGAATGTTTATACACAATCACTTTAGTTTTTTGTGATGCTCCTCCCCGAAGAGAGATCACACTGTTGAGTGAAGGTTAACCTTATACTAAATGAACAGAAAAACCGGATGATAAAGAATAAATTGTTACCTTTGAGGCTTGAATAATTTCTTTTTCACAGAATAATGGAGCATAAACAAAAAAACAGTGTGCTGTCAGCACTCTCGGAATTGATTAGGCAGAACAGAGATGAGATTATTGAGGCAAACAGAACTGATATAGGTGCCTTTCCTGATATGGAGGACGCCATGACTGATCGCCTGAAGGTGGATGATAAAAAGATCGAAGGAATGATCCGTTCACTGGAGGAGGTGGCGGCACAGGCTGACCCCGAAGGGAAGACAATCTATGAGTTCGTCCGGGAGGACGGGCTGCACATCGTCAACCGTACCGTACCCTTCGGCACCATACTGATCATCTTTGAGTCGAGACCCGATGTCACCATCGAGGCGGCCGCCACTGCTTTCAAGGCGGGCAACCGCATACTGCTGAAAGGGGGTAAAGAGGCGTTTCACACCAACACCTTTCTCACCCGTCTGTGGCAGAAGGCACTATCTGATAACGGGGCGGACAAAAAATACATTCAATATCTCAATCTCACGCACGATGAGACACAGCAGCTGATCAGGGAGAACAGCATGAAAGCAGATCTGATTATTCCGCGTGGCGGCGAACGATTGATCCGGTTTGTGCAGGAGAACGCCTCCGTGCCGGTGATCATCAGCGGACGGGGAAATAATTTTCTTTACGTGGAGAGCGATGTTGATTTTGATATGGCTATAGGGTTGATCCTGAATGGCAAGAGACGTATCAGTGTCTGCAACGCGATCGATAAAGTGATCATAGACAAAAAGCTTCCGGACTTAGAGGAGAAGATCAACAGCCTGGCAACCGTTCTGCTGGAAAAGGGCATTGAGGTGTGGGGCAACAGCGAAATCGTCGCTTTCTCTGACAAGGTAAAAGAAGAGAACAATGCAGCTACACTGTGTGAAGAGTACCTCGCGCCAAAGCTCTATCTCACCCTGGCCGATGATATCACCGGAGCAATCGGGATGATCAACAACTACTCCGGTGGACACTCGGCGGTGATCGTCACCCACAACCGGAGCAAGGCCGATCAGTTCATGCAGCAGGTGGACTGCGCTGCTGTCTATCACAACGCCTCCTCACGCTTTACCGACGGGGGTCAGTTTGGCGTGGGTGCGGAGATAGCCATCAGCACGCAGAAGCTTCATTTCCGCGGCCCCCTGGGAGCGCAGGAGCTGGTGACCAACAAATGGTTTGTCTACGGCGAGGGACATATCCGCGAATAGCATCTACAAAACAACACAATTCACACAGATCGATTCACACACCCATTGCGGGAAATTGTACAAATGAAGAAAAAACTAATCATCAAGATAGGTACCTCCACACTGACTGCAGGGACCAACCGCATCTCTTTTGCCGTGATTGAGAGCCTTGCAAGGCAGATCGTGGAGCTGAAGAAGGATTATGATGTGGTGATCGTCTCCTCGGGAGCCATCGCCACCGCACGTCAGTTTGTGGAGATCAACGGTTTCCACAGGAATGTAGACTCGAAGCAGGCGATGGCTGCCATAGGACAGACCAAGCTGATGGAACTCTATGACACCATCTTCAGCACCTTCGGACTGAATATCGCACAGATCCTGCTGACCTACCGCGATTTTGAGAACAATACAGCGAACGAGAACACCCGCAACACCATCAAACGACTCTGGCAGGCCGATTATATCCCCATCGTGAATGAGAATGATACCGTCTCCATTGAGGAGATACTACTGGGGGACAACGATAAGCTCTCGGCGCTGGTGGCAGTGATCACGGAGGCCGACCTGCTGATACTGGTATCCGATATCGATGGCATCTTCGACCATAATCCTCATCTTCATGCCGATGCACGGCTGATCAGTGATGTCACTGACCTGGAGAACATCAGGGATTGTGTGGAGGAGAAAGAGTCCACCCTCGGCACCGGCGGCATGTCATCAAAACTTTACGCGGCAGAGATATGTATGAAAAACGGTGTGGAGATGTGGATCGTAAATGGTCAGCGTGCCAACTATATCATCAAGGCACTGAACAGTGCGATTCCCTTCACGCGATTCAAACAGTGACACGTCAGGTGACACGTGAATGGTGTCTGGAACATACAAGGAAACATCAACCAATAAAATAGCATCAATGAAGCATGGATTTATCGGCTTTGGCAATCTGGCCAAAGCTGTCTATCAGGGATTGAAAGAGGAGAAAGGGATGGAGTTTGCCTATTTTGCCAGAAGCAGAAAAGAGGTGCCCCTGCCTTTTTACGAAAATATGGGTGATCTGGTCGCTTATGCCGATGTGCTCTGGCTGACGGTGAAGCCACAGGATCTGGCCGGCATCCTCAATCAGCTGAAGGCATACAGCCTAAATGGCAAGACAATCGTCTCACCCGTGGCGGGGAAGAGCATCGCCTATATTGAACGTTTTCTTGGAAATAATCAGCTGATCGTTCGCATCATGCCCAACCTGGCGATGGCCTACCGCAAATCGGTCACCGCCTTCACCACCAACAAGCCCGGTAACAGAGAGGCGATGGAGATATTCGGCATCCTGGGTAAGCTGGGCAAAGCGGTGGAGCTGGAAGAGAACGGCTTCGATCTCTTCACCTCCATCTTCGGCAGCGGTCCCGCTTTTATCCTCTCGTTCATTCAGATCTTCAAGGAGAAGATGCAGGAGTTTAACCTGCCCGGCACCCTGCTCGATGAGCTGTTGCTGGAGCTGACGCAGGGCACGACACTCTATTTCACGGAGAACCAGAAGAACAACAGCATCGAGGAGCTGATAAAAAACATCACCAGCAAGGGGGGTACGACACAGGCAGGGCTGGAGTACTACCGCGCACACAAGATCGGTAAGCACTTCGAAGGGGTGCTCGATGCGGCAAGAAACAGGTCGGTGGAGATGAGCAGGAACGGGAACTGAATCATTCAGCTTTCTCCGCTTTCGTCTTGTAGGCTATCGCGTAGAAACGGATCTGTTTGATCACCGAGAGCAGTCCATTGGAGCGGGTTGGCGAGAGATGCTCGGTGAGACCGATCTCTTTCATAAACCGCAGATCATTCCCGATGATCTCATCGGGTGTGCGGCCGTTGAACACACGCAGCACCAGCGCCAGCAATCCTTTCACGATAATTGCATCGCTCTCGGCCTGAAACAGGAGCCTCCCCTCACGGTAGTCGGTCTGCAGCCATACCCTGCTCTGACACCCTTCAATGATATTTTCCGGGGTTTTGTACTTCTCATCCAGTGGTGACAGGGCGTTACCCTGCTCAATGATCAGCGCATATTTATCCATCCAGTCGTCATAGAGGCTGAACTCTTCAATTATCTCTTGTTGTACTTCGTCTATTGTCTGCATATTTTTTATCTCTCCAGGTAAATAACCTCCATCACGGTCTGTCCGGATGCTTTCAGCGAGTTACGGTCAATATTGCGCATGTCGTCATTCAACGTATGCCAGTGCGGACCGAACCCGGTAGGGGTATCCCTCTTCAGGTTAATGATATTGATGCTGGGCGCTCTCTTCTGCTGGTTCACCGGCAGATGATCGTCGGTGATGTACCCTCCCCTCCGGGCAGGGAAATAGCTGCCGTAACCCAGCCTGGCAGCGGTGCTCCATACTTTCTCCACCACGTCTGAGGCATACTGTACCGAGTACTCCTCCTTCAGGAAGGTGGCGTTGGGTGAGCCTACCATATCCAGCAGGATGCCGTAAGCAGCTTTATAATCGTCAGTGTGCGGATGTGCAGCCCAGTACTGCGACCCGAGGCACCACCAGTCACCTTCCACCATCTGCGTGTCGAACGAGGGTTGCCCCCAGTCCTCCAGGTCGAAGAAGATGATGTCGATACCCACCTCAGTGGGCTGCAGCTGCAACTGACGGGCTATCTCCAGCAGCACCCCCACGCCGCTGGCACCATCATCGGCTCCCGCAATGGGTTGCTGCTGTCTCTCTTCATCACTCTCCTCATCGGCATAAGGACGTGTATCCCAGTGGGCGAAGAGCAGTACTCTCTTCTCCAGCTCTGGAGCATAACTACCAATGATGTTACGAATGGGGAGTCTCCCGCCGTCGTAATGTGTCACCTCTGCCCGCTGCTCGGTCACCTTTGCTCCGAAGGAAGCCAGCTTCGCTGTTAAAAAGTCACCACACGCTTCATGTGCAGCTGTTCCGGGGACGCGGGGACCGAAAGCCACCTGCTCCTCCACATATCGGTAGGCACTGTCAGCATTGAACGCCGGTGATTGGGGCTGATAGGTCTCAGCCACGGTGCTTCTCTTTCCCGACTGACAGGAGTTGCACGATACCGTAAGCAGCATGCCTGCTGTCAGCGCCACTACAAGTGAAAACATTCCTGCTCTTTTCATCTCTCTATAGATTTGTCAATCTGATTCATTTTTTTTCATTCTCTCCCTCTTACTTGTTCCGCTGGTAAGAGAAGTTATAAATACCCATATTGGTGTAGGTCTCACGCAGTGCATCCTCATCGTCCGAGATCACCAGCAGCTTGTCACCGGCGTAGAGTGGAGTCTGCCCCGTAGGTACGAAATACTGTTCCTCCCGTTTCACCATCACCACCAGTGTTTTGTCGGGCAGGGGCATCTCAAGCAGGTTCTTACCATATTTTAATGTCTCTTCTGTAATTTCTATCTCCGTCATGGCCGACTTGATCTCTTCTGAAAACTCCACATCGAAGTCCTCAAACGCTTTGAACTTCGACGGTTTATCTGCCAGCTTCAGCCACTTGGCGACCAACGGCAGCGAGGTGCCCTGTATCAGCAGTGAGATGATGGTGATCACGAAGACGATATTAAAGATCCACCTTGCATTGGGTATATCCGCTGCCAGGGGCATGATGGCGAAGATAATGGGCACGGCACCTCTCAGCCCCACCCAGGAGACATAAAGCTTGTCTTTGATGCGGATATTCCTGAAGGGTGTGAGTGACATGAACACAGAGAGGGGACGTGCGACAAAGATCATAAAAATGGCTATCAGCGCTGCCGGGATGATTACATCGAACAGCTCAGCCGGATTGACCAGCAGTCCCAGCGTGAGGAACAGCAGTATCTGGCTCATCCAGGCAAAACCATCCATAAACTTCATTGAGGTGCGCTTATGTACGAACTTGGAGTTGCCGATTACCAGCCCTGCGATGTAGATTGCCAGAAAACCGTTACCTTTCAGGTAGTAGGTGACTGCAAAGATAAAAATACCCAGGATCAACAACAGGATAGGATAGAGCGAGGCATTGTCCATCCGTATGCGATTGATGATTGAGACTGCAGCTTTCCCCAGGAAGTATCCAAGCAGGGCTCCTATGGAGAGCTGCACCGTGATACTCAACAGCACCATCAGGAAATTGGGCTCATTGCCCGACTGGATGATGCCCATGAACATGATGGTGAGCATGTATGCCATCGGGTCGTTGCTCCCACTCTCCATCTCCAGCAATGGCCTCAGGTTGTTTTTAAGAACCACACCTTTTGATCGTAAGATACCGAATACGGATGCCGAATCGGTGGAAGAGACGGTGGATGCCAGCAGCATCGCGGCAAGTAATCCCAGGCCGAGTGAAGGCAGCATAAGTCCGGACAACCACCAGGTGAAAAGGCCGGTGAACAGTGCCGTGAGAAAAACACCCAGTATGGCAAGGAGTACCCCCGGGGCAATGACCGGTTTGATCTCCGAGAATTTCGTATCCAGACCACCCGAGAAGAGGATGATACATAAACTGAGCGTGCCTATAGTATGGGCTGTCTGTATGTTTTCAAAGACCAGTCCGAAACCATCCGACCCGAAGACCATCCCCACGATGAGAAAGAGCAACAGC
>JADMKJ010000136.1 GCA_015478855.1 Proteiniphilum sp. | reverse complement strand
GTGAATTATTGATCTCTCCCCGTGCAAGGAAGCTGGCCGAGAAAGAAGCGCTGGATGTTTCACAGATCATCGGCACGGGCCCTAAAGGGCGTGTTATGGAGGAGGATGTGTTGAATCTGTTGCAGCAACGTCCTCGCATGACGCCGCTGGCAAGGAGGGTAGCAGCTGAGCATGGATCACATCCACAAGCCGGTGGTACAGGGTTGGCCGGAAAAGCAAGGGCTGCTGATCTGACTGCTGCCACAAATGCTATTTATGGTAATGACTATGAAGAGAGAAAAATATCAAATATTCGTAAGCTGATTGCCAAATCGATGCATGCATCGCTGCAGAATTCAGCACAGCTTACGCATCATCTGGGAGCAGATGCCAGACGTATACTCGAACTCCGCAAGATTGTTAAAGCTGCTCTTGAAGCCGGAAATCTTTCAGTGAATATCACGTTGAACGATTTAGTCTGTTTTGCTGTTATTAAAGCACTGAAAAAATACCCCGGCGTAAACACTCATTTTCTGGGTGATAGTGTTCGTTATTTCAATAAGGTACACTTAGGGCTGGCTGTCGATACCGAGCGTGGTTTGATGGTGCCTGTAGTACGAAATGCCGACGATCTCTCCATCACTGGGCTTGCTGCTCAGTTCAAGGAGATCGCAGCAGCCTGCAGGAACGGAAGTATTAATCCCGATATTCTTTCACCCGATGCCGGGACGTTCACCGTCTCGAACCTGGGAAACTACGGTGTGGAGATGTTTACCCCGGTCATCAACCTTCCGCAATCGGCTATATTGGGTGTGAATACGATTATTCCACGACCCAAAGATCTGGGCGACGGCGTCTATGCTTTTGTTCCCTATATCGGACTGAGTCTGACCTACGACCACCGCTCGCTGGATGGAGGTGAAGCGTCCCGTTTTCTTAAACAGGTAGCAGTCGAGATTGAGAATCTGGAGATTGAGTGGTGATACGGTAATGTGTTAATGTGCTAATGAGATAATTTGATTAAATACTGAACACTGAACGCTGAAGGTCATATCAATCCCGGCAAAAAAAGCTGATTGCTGATTGCTTGAAATTAATCAACTGATAAAAAAAATAATATTTTCAATTATGATAGATTTACTGATTATTGGTGGCGGTCCTGCAGGATATGTGGCGGCAGAGAGAGCCGGGCATGAAGGGCTGAATGTAGTACTGTTTGAGAAGAAAGCAATGGGTGGCGTCTGCCTGAATGAGGGATGTATCCCCACCAAAACATTGCTCTATAGTGCCAAGATGTACGAAAATGCGCTTCATGGCGATAAATATGGTGTATTCGGGGATAATATCCGTTTCGATTACGGGAAGATGCTCTCCCGCAAAAAGAAAGTGGTACGCAAACTTGTCTCAGGTGTGGAGAGTAAGATGAAAACGAACAAGGTGACGGTGGTAAAAGGGGATGCTTTTATCAACGGACGTTCATCTGAAGGGATTGAGGTTACCTGTAACGATGAAAAGTATATAGGGAAGAACCTGCTGGTCTGCACCGGATCTGAGGCTTCTGTTCCGCCCATTCCGGGATTGCAGGAAGCAGGTGAGGTGATACTCACTAACAGAGAGATACTGGAGATGGAGACATTGCCAAACTCACTCATTGTAATTGGAGGGGGTGTGATCGGGATGGAGTTCGCCAGCTTCTTCAACAGCCTGGGTACTAAGGTAACCATCGTGGAGATGCTCCCTGAGATATTGGGCGGTCTCGATTTTGAACTTTCGGCTATGCTGCGTGATATCTACACCAAGAAAGGAATCACATTTAACCTGAATGCGAAAGTGGTGCAGGTGGATGGCAACAAAGTTGTGTTTGAGAAGGAGGGTGAAACAACCACCGTTGAAGGTGATAAGATACTGTTAAGTGTCGGTCGCCGCCCGGTCACACAGGACTTCGGACTGGAGAACCTGGGTGTGGAGCTGCTGAAGAACGGTATCAAGGTAGATGAGAAGATGCGTACCAATGTTCCCGGTGTCTTCGCCGCAGGTGATGTAACCGGTTTTTCACTGCTCGCACATACGGCAAGCCGTGAGGGTGAGGTGGTGGTCAACAACCTTACCGGCAGAAACGATATCATGCGCTACAACGCTATCCCCGGTGTGGTCTACACCAATCCTGAGGTAGCTGGCGTAGGAGAAACGGAAGAGTCGGCCAAAGCAAAAAATATTGCCTACAAGGTATCTAAACTGCCGATGGCTTACGCCGGACGTTTCGTCGCTGAGAATGAAGGTGGTAGCGGCATGTGTAAAGTCCTTACGGGCGAGAAACATGGCGAGGTGATCGGTGTACATATGCTGGGTAATCCTTCCAGTGAGATTATATACGGTGCCTGCATTGCTATCGAACAGGAGATGACCCTTAAAGAGATGCAGGAGGTGGTCTTTCCGCATCCCACGGTGAGTGAAATTTTCAAAGAGGTTGTTTTTTCATTTTGAACAAAGAAATCAGCATAAAAATCATAAATCAGAAGGATGAAGTAAGAGATCAGAAGCTAAAGCTACTATCTGACTGATAATCGCTAATCGCTAATCGCTTACCGCTCAGCGCTTATTGCTAACAGCCTAACACTTATAGTATACTACTAAACGCATATAGCTAAACGCTTACATCATACCGCTTAACGCTGAGAACTATTAAAAATTAAATCAAAATAAATATGCCAAAAGCACAAATCATTGATCCGTCGGAAGTCCGCAAGCCGGGATTCGTGGAGTTTCAACCCATTCCCGTCAATCAGTATCAAAAGAGTGTCAGAGAGGAGAGAGAAAACTTTACAGCTGAGGAGTTCAGATCTATTTACCACGACATGGTGTTGATCCGTGAGTTCGAAACAATGTTGAATCTGATCAAGATCAAAGGTGAATA